>JACQAD010000349.1 GCA_016195125.1 Magnetospirillum sp. | reverse complement strand
GGCGCGGGCGGCGGCATCCTGGCGGGCTCTGGCCTCGGCGGCGGCCTGTTGGGCGGCCTTGCTGGCGGTCTCCTCCTTGGCCCTGGCCTCGGCGGCGGCCTGCTGGGCCGCCTTGGTCGCCGCCAGTTCGGCGTCGCGGGCGGCTTTCTGGGCGGCCAGTTCGGCTTCATGCGCAAGGCGCCTTGCAGTGACCTCCACGTCGCGGGCGGCCTTTTCGGCGGCGGCCTTGGCGGCGGCCTCGGCCAGGCGGCGTTCGCGTTCCTGCTCCAGGCGGGACAGAAGGTCGCGCAGATCCTCGGCCTGGCTGCCCAGATCCTGCAAGCGGCTTTCCAGGGCGCGGCGCTCCTGCTCGGTCTGCTGCTGCACCTGGGTCTTGCGCTCGAACATGTCCTTGAGACGGACATGCTCGTCTTCCAGATGACCGGTGGTGGTGGCGATGAGCTTGCGCTGCTCGCCGATCTCGGTGCGTAGCCTGGTGACGGTGTCGATCTCGACGCGCAGATCCTTGGCCGATTGCTCGATCTGGGGGACGGCGGCGCGCAGCAGGATGGCCGAGCGAACCGTATCGGCGGGGCTTTGCGGCTGGGCGATCAGGGCCTCGGTGGGGCGCCAGGCCAGACGTTGCAGCGCGGTCAGCACCCCGGTCATCTGGCGTGAGCGCCGCTCCAAGGCCTCGGAGCGGCTGAGTTCGCGCTTGCGCAATTCATCCAGGCGGCTTTCCAGGTCCGAGAGCAGGTCTTCGCTTTCCTGGGCGACACGGGCGGCCTTGACCATGTCGCCGCGCAGGCGCGCCGTCTCGGCGGTCAGGGCTTCGGCCTTCTGGCGGATTTCGTCATGCTCGGCGCGCGAGCGTTCCAATTGGCCTTCCAGCTCCTTAAGACGCTGGCCGGCATCCACCGGCTGGTCCCAGGTGGCCAGGGCCGGCGCCGCTCCCATGAGCAGCGCCACGACAAGGAGGAGCGATCTAGCCCGCGGCACGGAGGGACTGACGGAGCAGGGATTGCCCGCTCATCTCGGCCGGCTGCGCCAGACCCAGCAGGGCCAGCATGGTCGGCGCCACGTCGGCCAGACGACCGTCGCCGATGGCGTTGATCCCGGCGGGCGGCGAGACCAGCACCACCGGCACCGGGCCGGTGGTATGGGCGGTGTGAGGCTCGCCGGTGACCGGATCCTTCATCTGCTCGGCATTGCCGTGATCGGCGGTGACCAGCATGGTGCCGCCGGCCTTGACGACGGCGCTTTCCAGCCGGCCCAGGCAGGAATCCACGGTTTCGGCGGCGGTGATGGCGGCCTTGAGAAAGCCGGTATGGCCGACCATGTCGCCATTGGCGTAGTTCACCACCACGACGTCGAAGGTTCCACCCTCGATGGCGGCGACCAGCTTGTCGGTCACCTCCATTGCCGACATTTCCGGCTGCAGATCGTAGGTGGCGACCTTGGGGCTGGGCACCAGGATGCGTTCCTCGCCGGGGAAGACCAGCTCGCGCCCGCCGTTGAAGAAGAAGGTGACGTGGGCGTATTTCTCGGTCTCGGCGATGCGCAACTGCCGGAGATTGGCGCCCGACAGCACCTCGCCCAGAATGTTGGTCAGGGATTCCGCCTTGAAGATGGTGCCGAGGAAGGCGTTCAGATCCTTGGAATACTCGGTCAGGCCCAGCCGGGCGGCGAAGGCCACCTGACGGGCCCGCGCAAAGCCGTCGAAGGCGGAATCCACCAGACAGGCCAGGATCTCGCGGGCGCGGTCGGCGCGAAAATTGCCCATGAGCAAGCCGTCGCCATCCCTCATGCCGGCATAATTGCCGATGACGCAGGGCAGCATGAACTCGTCGGTTTTGTTGGCCGCATAGGAAGCCTGGATGGCGGAAAGGGCATCGGCGGCAGCCTCGCCCTTGGCCTCGACCAGGGCATTCCAGGCCAGGGACACCCGGTCCCAGCGCTTGT
This sequence comes from Magnetospirillum sp., assembly GCA_016195125.1. Taxonomy (GTDB): domain Bacteria; phylum Pseudomonadota; class Alphaproteobacteria; order Rhodospirillales; family Magnetospirillaceae; genus Phaeospirillum. Next base: position 1,915 of record JACQAD010000349.1, on the reverse strand, counting down.
CGCGGTCCATGGCGTAATAGCGCCCCGAGACGGTGGCGACGCTGACGTCGTGGCCCTGCACGGCAGCCAGGAAGCGCTCCATGAAGCCCATGGCGCTGCTGGGCGGCGTGTCGCGGCCGTCGAGGAAGGCGTGGACCTTAACCGGCACGCCGGCCTGGGCGACGATCCGGGCCAGACCGGCCAGATGGTCCTGATGGGAATGAACGCCGCCCGGGCTCAGCAAACCCATCAGATGGCAGGCGCCGCCGCTCTGCTTGAGGGCGGCGATCATGGCCACCAGCTCGGGATTGGCGGCCAGCGAGCCGTCGGCCACGGCGGAATCGATGCGGGGCAGTTCCTGCATCACCACCCGGCCGGCGCCCAGATTCATGTGGCCGACCTCGGAATTGCCCATCTGGCCGTCGGGCAATCCCACCTGCAGCCCGGAACTGGCCAGCAGCGCATGGGGATAGCGGGCCAGGAAGCGGTCCCAATTGGGGGTATCGGCCAGGGCGATGGCGTTGTCGGCGCGATCTTCACGCCAGCCCCAGCCATCCAGGATGCACAGAACGACGGGACGGGGGCGGGCGGCGGCGGTGGGCATGATCGGCAGACCTGTGAAGGGAAGGGCACTCAAGGGGCGCACTTTATACTTAATCGGCGGAATCCGCCAGTTCTAGGCGGTCGGCAGCCGTTGGCGCAGCCCCGCCGGCAACGGCGCCAGGACCAGCCGCCGGGCGTGGTGCCAGAAGGCCGACAGGCTGAGCAGCACCGAGCCGATCACCAGGGCGGTCAGCGCGAAGGCCTCGGTGGACGATCCGGCCGCCTCGAACAAGGTGGTGGCGGCATACAGCACATAGGCCAGGGCCGAAACCAGCAGGGCGCGGCGGTCCACCAGCAGCGCCAGGACGGCCAGGACGGCATAGATGGCCACCGCTCCCACGGCTCCGGCGATGGTGGCGCCACCGGCGCCCAGCAGGGAGAAGACCGGGTGGACGATCATGGGCGCAGCGGCCAGATGCAGCCAGAAGGCCACGTCCGAGCGCCGGGTCTTGCGGGCGAGATCGCCGGCATCCCACCACAGGGCCAGGGCGAATAGGGCGAGCCCGGCCATGAAGACCAGGGGCAGGAAGAAATCCCGCAGCGCCGGGACCAGGGCCAGTCCCAGGGCCAGCAGGGCTCCGGCCCCGATGCCCGCTCCGGCGGCGATGGTGATGGGCACCATGAAGCGCTTCCAATGCCCCCAGGCGGCCAGGGCGGCGCAGGCGGCGGCGGCGGCGACGCCATAGCCGCCCCTGGCGAAATCGTCCACACCCACCACGCCCAGCCCGGCGGCGAACACGCCGTAGACGAAGGCCAGCAGCAAGGCGAGGCTGGGCAGGGCCATGCGGCGGCGGCGGGTGAAGTACTCGGCGAAAGCCCACGACGCGACGGCCACCCCGGCGCCGCCCAGCACCGGACTGATCTTGCCCGTCAGCCAGCCCAGCGCCGACAGCAGCAGGATGGCGGCGATGGTGACGAAGATGTCGTTGAAACTGGTGATCAGCCGCACGCTCTCCTCATCGGCCTCGAACGCCGATTGCCGCCCGGCGACGAAGGCGCGGAACGCCGCGACCGCATCGGGGCTCAGCACACCGGCTCTGGTGGCCGCGTCGAGATCATCGTCACTGTACATGAACGGCCTTCCAGGGTTGTGCCGGCCCATAGTGCATGGTCGAGGGCAGGGCGCAAGGGAGGAGAGGACTTTCCCCGTCCGGTGATGGCCCGCCTACTCCCGCCAGCCCACTTCCCTGGCCAGGGCGTCGAGGACCGAGGAGGAGGCTTCCCATTCCTCGGGTGGCGGGGCGCCGTCCGATTGGGCGGCGGCCCGCGCGGTGGCGATGGTTTCGGCCAGAGGAGCGAGGCCGACAGTGGCGCGGTGCCGATCCACGCCGGG
>JACQAD010000348.1 GCA_016195125.1 Magnetospirillum sp. | reverse complement strand
GCTCGCCCCAATGGACGTCGCGCAACAGCTGTTCCAGAGCGCCCATGACCATGGGGCCGCGCCAGATGATGGGCGAATCCTCGGGCACCAGGAAGCCCATGGACATGCATTTGACGCCGTAATTCTCCATGGGCAGCATGGTCTGGCCGTCGGGGCTGACCGGCTCGCCCGATATGCCCAGCATGCGCGGCATGCTGGGTCCGAAGATATCGGCGTCGAACAGGCCGACCTTGAGCCCCATCTGCGACAGGGACATGGCGATGTTGGTGGCGGTGGTGGACTTGCCGACGCCGCCCTTGCCCGAGGCGATGGCGACGATGGCCTTGACGTGGGGCAGCAGCGGCTTTTCCGCCTGCCCCGCTCCACCATGCCCATGATCGTGGCCGCCCTTGGGCCCGCCCTGGGCATTGCGCTCGGCGGTCAGCACCGCCGAGACCGACAGCACGCCGGGCAGGTCGTGAACGGCCTTCTCGGCCGCCTTGCGCAGGGGCTCGAGATGAGGGCCGCGCTGGGCGTCGACCTCGATGGCGAAGGCGACATGGCCGTTCTTCACCACCAGACCTGACACCATGCCCAAGCTGACGATATCCGCCTTGCGGTCGGGGTCGTTGATCCGCTTCAGCGCCTCGATGATCTGCTGCTCGGTGAGCTCGGCCATGCTGTCCTCTTCGTTGGAGAAGCTTAGTAATTTAGTTGGGTATGTGCCGCCACGGCCGCACAAGCATCTCCTCATATAGGGCCGCCGCTTGCGTTTGCAAAGGCGATTTCCCTCCCCTCGGCCCCGGCCCGTTGTTTATTGAAAACAGGTAATGTTCGCCCCTCGCGTTGCGCGAGCCGGAATCCTGCCCTATGTTCCGAGGGCGTGGGTCTTGGCCCGCGCACCCATCTGACTTCGACAAGGGGACAATATATGCCTTGGAATCCTCGCGGCGGCGGCGGCGGCCCCTGGGGTAACGGCGGCGGCGGCGGCGGCCCCTGGGGCGGCGGCGGCAACAACCGGCCCGGCGGCGGCAATGGCGGCGGCCTGGGCGGCGGTCCCGATATCGAAGACTTCATCCGCAAGGGTCAGGAAAAGCTGCGCCGCGCCATGCCGGGCGGCCCCGGCGCCGTCAATGGCGGCCAGGGCCTGATGGTGCTGGCGGCGCTGGCGGTGGCGGCCTGGGTGTTCTCGGGCATCTACAAGGTCAGCCCCGACGAGCAGGGCGTGGTCCTGCGTTTCGGCCAATGGGTCGACACCACCGAGCCCGGCCTGCATTACCGCCTGCCCTATCCCATCGATACGGTGCTTCTGCCCAAGGTGACCAAGGTCAACCAGTTGCAGCTGGGCTATCGCTCGGTGGGTGAGAGCCGGGGCGAGCGCGGCTCGACATCGCGCAACGTGCTCGAGGAAAGCCGCATGCTGACCGGCGACGAAAATATCGTCGAGGCCGATGCCGCCGTGTTCTGGCGCATCAAGGATGCCGGCAAGTTCCTGTTCAACGTCCGCGACCCGGAAATCACCGTCAAGGTCGCCGCCGAGAGCTCCCTGCGCGAGGTCATCGGCCGCAATCCCATCCAGGCGGCCCTGTCCGACAAGCGCGAGCAGATCGCCCTTCAGGCCCAGGAAGAGCTGCAACGCCTGCTTGACGCCTATGGCGCCGGCATCCAGGTGCAGCAGGTGCAATTGCAGAAGGTGGACCCGCCGTCAGCGGTCATCGACGCCTTCAACGATGTCCAGCGTGCCCGCGCCGACCAGGAACGCGCCCGCAACGAGGCCGAGGCCTACCGCAACGACATCATCCCCCGCGCCCGTGGCGAGGCCGAGCGTCTGACCCAGGAGGCCCAGGCCTACCGCGAGCAGGTGGTCGATCTGGCCCAGGGCGACGCCAAGCGCTTCCTGTCCGTCTACGGCGCCTACAAGCAGGCCGAGGACGTGACCGCAAGGCGCCTCTACATCGAGACCATGGAAGAAATCCTGAAAAGCGCCACCAAGGTGATCATCGATCCCTCCGCCAAGGGAGTGGTGCCCTATCTGCCGCTTCCCGAACTAAAGAAGCAGGCCGGAGGCGCCCGATGAACCGCTCCATCGCCATCGCCGCAATCGGGGCCGTGCTGGCCCTGGTGCTGGCCACCTCGTCCCTGTTCATCGTCAATCAGGCGGAACAGGCCCTGGTGCTGCGCTTCGGCGCCCATCGCGCCACCATCAAGGAGCCGGGCCTGCACGCCAAGATCCCGTTCATCGAGGACGTGGTCCGCTATGATCTGCGCCTGCTGGCGCTGGACCCGCCCGACGAGCAGATCATCCTGGGCGACCAGAAGCGCATCGTCGTCGATACCTTCACCCGCTACCGCATCGCCGACCCGCTGAAATTCTATCAGGCGGTCCGCACCGAGACCCTGGCCCGCGCCCAGTTGGCCCAGATCGTCTCCTCGGCCATGCGCCGGGTGATGGGCCAGGTCATGCTGCCCTCGATCCTGTCCGAGGAACGGGCCAAGATCATGCAGCAGATCCAGCAGGAAGTGGCGGAACGGGCCGAGCGCGAGCTGGGCATCCAGGTGGTGGACGTGCGGCTGCGCCGCGCCGACCTGCCCGAGGAAACCAGCCAGTCCATCTACGACCGCATGAAGTCCGAGCGCGAGCGTCAGGCCAAGGAAGCCCGCGCCCAGGGCTATGAATGGAGCCAGCAGATCCGCGCCCGCGCCGACCGCGAGCGCACCGTCCTGCTGGCCGAGGCCCAGCGCCAGGCCCAGATCGAACGCGGCCAGGGCGATGCCGAGGCCAACCGGGTCTTCGCCGAGGCCTTCGGCAAGGATCCGCAATTCTTCACCCTCTATCGCTCGCTCCAGGCCTACCGTGCCGCCCTGGGCGAGGGCAGCGGCACCACCTTGGTGCTGTCGCCCGACAACGAGTTCCTGAAATCGTTCGGCAACGGCCCCAGCAGACGTTGATGGGACCGGCGTTGATCAGGACGTGAGGGATCTGCTGACCGCCCTGGCGCTGACCCTGGTGATCGAGGGCCTCGCCTGGGCGGCGTTCCCCGAGCGGATGCAGCGCCTGGTAATCCAGATGCTGGCCGCTCCGCCCGACCTGTTGCGGATCATCGGGCTGGTGGCGGCCGCTTTCGGCCTGGGCGGAGTCTGGCTGGTCCGCTCCGCCTTGATGGCGCCATGATTGAGTCCGAAACTGCCCGCCTGCCCGCCGCCGCTTGCCAGGGGCGTCCGGGCGGATTAAATCCATATGACCCCGCAAGCCGTGGGGGTTGAAAGCCCGCCTGGAGGACTAGGTCCAGTGTTCATCGCAAGCCGTGACAATCGCATCCGCCCGCCCCGCCTGCTGCTGGCGGGCATGGCCCTCATCGCCGTGCTGCTCCATGCCGGCGCCGCCGATGCCGAGGCCGCCGCGCCGCCGGCCAGCTTCGCCGATCTGGCCGAAAGGCTGTTGCCCAGCGTGGTCAACATCTCCACCACCCAGACGGTCAAGGCCCCCCAGGGCGCACCGGAAATGCCCCAATTCCCGCCGGGCTCGCCCTTGGAGGAATTCTTCAAGGAATTCCTCGAGCGCCAGCAGGGCGGCGGCCGTCCCGATGCGCCGTCACGCAAGGCGACCTCGCTGGGCTCGGGCTTCATCATCGATGCCGGCGGCTATATCGTGACCAACAATCACGTCATCGCCGACGCCGACGAGATCAGCGTGCGCCTGCATGACGACAGCGTCTTCCAGGCCACCCTGGTGGGCCGCGACCCCAAGGTCGATCTGGCCCTGCTGAAGATCGAGCCCGGCAAGAAGGCCCTGCAGGCCGTGCCCTTCGGCAATTCCGACGAAGCCCGCGTCGGCGATTGGGTGCTGGCCATCGGCAATCCCTTCGGCTTTGGCGGCACCGTCACCGCCGGCATCGTTTCGGCCCGGGCCCGCGACATCAACGCCGGTCCCTATGACGATTTCATCCAGACCGACGCCGCCATCAACCGCGGCAATTCCGGCGGCCCCATGTTCAACATGAAGGGCGAGGTCATCGGCATCAACTCGGCCATCATCTCGCCGTCGGGCGGCTCCATCGGCATCGGCTTCGCCGTGCCGTCTTCCCTGGCCATGCCGGTTCTCGAGGATCTCAGGAAGTTCGGCAAGGTGCGGCGCGGCTGGCTGGGCATCCGCATC
>JACQAD010000334.1 GCA_016195125.1 Magnetospirillum sp. | reverse complement strand
GGCGCCATCCAGCACCTGGCCGGCATGAAGGATTCCAAGGTCATCGTCGCCATCAACAAGGACGAAGAGGCCCCCATCTTCCAGGTCGCCGATTACGGCCTGGTCGCCGACCTCTTCAAGGTGTTGCCCGAACTCGCCGCCCTGCTGGGAGCCTGACCCATGAGCACCTACATTCCGCCGCTGCGCGACATCCGCTTCACCCTGGAAGAGGTGGTGGGCCTGGATCAGATCACCGCCCTGTCCGGCTTCGAGGAAGCCACCAGCGAAACCGCCGACAGTATCCTGACCGAGGCCGGGCATATCGCCGAGGGCATCTTGTCGCCCCTGAACCGGGCGGGCGATCAGGACGGCGCCGCCCTGGAAAACGGCGTGGTCCGCACCACGCCCGGCTGGAAGCAGGCCTGGTCGACCATCGTCGAGGGCGGCTGGAACGGCCTGCCCTTCTCGCCCGAATACGGCGGCATGGGCCTGCCCAACCTGTTCAATCACGCCGTCCACGAGATGTGGCAGGCGGCCAACATGGCCTTCACCCTCAACCCCATGCTGACCCAGGGCGCCGTCAACGCCCTCGCCCTCTACGGGACCGAGGACCAAAAGGCCTATTACCTGCCCAAGATGGTGACCGGCGAATGGACCGGCACCATGAATCTGACCGAGCCCCAGGCCGGTTCCGACCTTGCCGCCATCCGTTCCAAGGCGGTGCCCGACGGTGACAAATTCCGCCTGTCCGGCCAGAAGATCTTCATTACTTATGGCGATCACGATCTGGCCGAGAACATCGTCCATCTCGTCCTGGCCCGCCTTCCCGACGCGCCGGCCGGCGTCAAGGGCATCTCTCTGTTCGTCGTCCCCAAGATTCTGCCCAGCGGCATCGCCAACGACGTCAAGTGCGTGTCGCTCGAGCACAAGCTGGGCATCCACGGCAGCCCCACGGCGGTAATGTCCTTCGGAGATCATGGCGGCGCCTTGGGCGAACTGGTGGGCCTGCCCCATCGCGGCCTGGAATACATGTTCGCCATGATGAACCATGCCCGTCTGGCCGTCGGCCTGCAGGGATTGGCCATCGCCGAGCGCGCCTATCAGCAGGCCCGCGCCTATGCGCGCGACCGCGTCCAGGGCAAGCCGGTGGGCTGGAGCGCTCCCGGTGCGGCCGGCATCGTCCATCATCCCGATGTCCGTCGCCTGCTGATGACCATGAAATGCCAGATCGAGGCCATGCGAGGCATTCACTATACCGCTGCCGCCTGTGTCGACCTCGCCCATCATCATGACGACCCCAACCAGCGCTACGCCGCCCAGCAGCGGCTGGAATTCCTTATTCCCATCGCCAAGGGCTGGTGCACGGAAGTGGGCCAGGCCATCGCCTCCCTGGGTATCCAGGTCCATGGCGGCATGGGCTATATCGAGGAAACCGGCGCCGCCCAGCATCTGCGCGACGCCCGCATCACCACCATCTACGAAGGCACCACCGCCATTCAGGCCAACGACCTGATCAACCGCAAGATCCTGCGCGACAAGGGCGTGTTCGCCCGCCTGCTTCTGGGCGAGATCTCGGCCTTGGCGGCGGAATTGACGGCCGGCGAGGAGCCCGGCTTGAAATCCGTGGGGGCCCGTCTGCTGGAGGCCATTGCCGCCGCCGGCGCCGTGGTCGATTGGCTGACCGGCCCGGCACAGGACGACCCAAGGCTGGCCGCCGCCGCCGCCGTGCCGGTTCTCGAGCTGATGGGATTGGTGGTGGGGGGCCAGCAGGTCGCCCTGGCCGCCAAGGTCGCCCTGGCCGCCATCAAGCGTGGTGCCGACCATGACGGCTTCTACGCCGCCAAGCTGGCCACCGCCCGCTTCTATGCCGAGCACCTGCTGCCGCATGCGTCGGCCCTGCAACAGGCAGCCATAAGCGGCGCCGCCACCGTGATGAATCTAGAGGAAAATCTCCTCTGAACCCGTTCGATGCCAATGCCGTCGGCGGCTCTCGACGGCGCGCGATTCCGGGGTTCGAGTCCTCTGCCGGAATCGCTGTGTCTCCCTTCACGAGCCCAACTGGAGCCGAACAGCAATGTTCGGCTCCTTTTCTATTTATGGTAGACACGCCGTAATTGTGAGCAACATTCAGGATAGCAGCATTACACTAAGTGCCAATGCATGACGAATTGTGGCAATATTCATGATTGCAAGCCGGGCGGCAGATCCTCATTATTTACAGGCGTCTCACCAGAATGACGAAATATAACAATTAGCTTTGCACAAGGGCCGCATGCCACTAAAGGTAATCATCGTTGACGACTCGATCATTACTGTCAAGAAGCTGATCGTTCTTCTTGAGGGTTTGGGGCATCAGGTGGTTGCCACCGCGGGAACCGGAATCGAGGCCCTGGAGGCTTATCGGGCTCATAAGCCGGATTTTCTGACCATGGACATCACCATGCCTGACATGGATGGAGTCCAGGCCACCGCCTCCATCATCAGCGAATATCCTGATGCCCGGATCATAATGGTAACCTCCCACGGGCAGGAGCGGATGGTGATCGATTCCCTGGAAGCCGGTGCCAGCGGCTATGTTCTAAAGCCGGTGCGCATCGACAAACTCTCGGATATGATCGCCAAGGTCATGGAACGCACGGCTTGACCGCATTGAATCGGACCCCACGATGACGGCACCTTTCCCTGGCGGAAATCCAACCGATCCCGGTTATTGGGAGGTTATTTTCGACGTCATCCCGTTTCCGGTCTATGTGGCGGATTGCACGTCCTTTGAAATCATTTGCGCCAACCGCGCCATGCTCCAGCGGGTCGATGCCAAAAGCGGCGCCAAATGCCACATGGCCATTTACGGCCAGCCCACCCCCTGCAGCTTCTGCCGCATGCCCCAATTGGAGCAGGCGACCGAGAGCGGCAGCAATTACATCGAGTTCGAGCATTTCAACGACAGGGATGACCGCTGGTACCAGTTGCGGGAGACCATGGTCGCGTGGTTCGACGGACGGCGGGCAAAGTATTCCATCGCCGTGGACATTACCGCCCTCAAGGAAGTGCAGAACGCCCTGGCCGAGGCCCACGCCGAACTGGCCCTGAAGCATCGCCAGTTGAACGGCGCCCTGGTCGCCGAGCAGGAAGTTTCGCTGAATCAGCGCAACTTCCTGGCCATGGTTTCCCACGAATTCCGTATGCCGCTCTCCATCATCGGCGGCGCCGCCCAGGTTCTCGAACTCTACAACACCGACAAGCCCGAGGCCGGTGAGGAAATCGCCAAGATCGACCGCGCCGTCCATCGCATGTCCGACCTGATCGATGTCTGCCTGGCCGATGAGCGCCTGGCCTCCGCCGTCACCGCCGTACAGTTGAACGATGTCGACCTCCCCCAGCTTCTCGCAGAGATTTGTGCGGAAAAGCGCAAAATGAGCGGCCCGGAGCGCATCGCCACGATCTCGTCCGACATCGACCATGTCTTCGTCAAAGCGGATTCCGGCCTGCTTCGCGTGGCCATTTCCAATCTGGTCGACAATGCCCTGAAATACTCCCCCATTGCCAGCGGCCCCGTAGAGATCGCCTTGACGAGCACCGGAGACAGGGTTCAGGTCAGCGTCGCCGACCGGGGACCGGGAATATCCGAGGCCGAGCGCGAGCGCATCTTCGAGAAATTCTATCGCTCGACCTCCGCCACCGGCATCAGGGGAGCCGGTCTGGGGCTTTATATCGTCAAGCAGATCATCGACCGCCATCATGGCCTGGTCGAGGTCAGGCCCGGCGCGGTAACCGGCTCGGTCTTCACCATTTCCCTGCCGGCCGAAGGGAAAGCGTCAGCCGTCGCCAACTTGTAATTCCACCGGTCGCGCGAGATGGAATTTCGTGCCATTGTGGGCCGATCCTGGCTTTGCCCCTTTGCGGCCAGCCAGCGAAGGCATGCACGAAACCAATCACAGAGGCCTCATGAGCTTCAATAAGACGATCATCCCCCGTGTCATGGCATCCATCCTCGGCCAGACCCGCGAGGTTCTGGCGGCGGAAGCCGTGATTACCGTGGAGGGTGCGGAAACCTTCGACTGCGACGTCCGCCGGCTGCAGCTTCACGACATGACCGTCATCGCCGGCCTGGGCGGTCCCATCAGCCTGCTGATCGCGTTCAGCTTCGAGCGCTCGCTGATGGAGGCCATTTACGAACGGGTAACCGCCGATATCGATATTCCTGAAGACGAGATCGATCTTTACAAGCGTGAGGCCGCCGCCGAGATCGTTAATACCATCTTGGGGCTGTGTACCGCCGACCTGCAAAACATCGAAGAGAGCATTGCCCTATCGCCTCCGGTAATCCTTGAGGATGCACGTTGCATTCATCGTCCAAAGAACGCAGTATTTGCCAGCATGCGAATACGTACTGAAAAGGGTATCGTAAGCGTCAGCTTCGTTGGCCCCCGTGAACTGTTCGATGATCACCTGAACTATCAATCCTAGGGCAGACCGATGTC
>JACQAD010000333.1 GCA_016195125.1 Magnetospirillum sp. | reverse complement strand
GTCCCTTTGCATCCTTGAAGAAGATCGGATGGGGAATGACGTCCAGCAGCGCCGGAACCAGATCGGTGTCGGTCAGAACGTCCCAAGGCGGCAGGGGGGCACCGGTCATAAAATCCTCGGCGAGGCGATTAAGGAACCAGGCTCTTACTTAGCACGCCCCTTCCCCATGTCGATAGGCCTAGCCCGCCGGCGGATCGCGCAACTAAGTTACTTTTTGAAGTCCTAATACGTAAGGGACTTGCGATACCCCAAAGCCGCTGTCTATTCTGCCGAACCATCCGGAAACGAAGCGTGGGCGGAGATTCGCGCGCGTTTTCCAAGGGGCCCGAACCGGGCTAATACACTTAGAGAGTGGGAAAGACATGGCAGACAGGGCGTTGATCACGGTCGATGGCAACGAGGCGTGCGCCTCGGTGGCTTACCGGGTGAGCGAGGTCGCGGCGATCTATCCGATCACGCCGTCCTCCACCATGGGCGAATTGGCCGATCAGTGGGCCTCCGAAGGCCGCAAGAACATCTGGGGCGTAATCCCCGACGTGGCCGAGATGCAGCACGAGGGCGGTGCCGCCGGCGCTGTTCACGGCGCCCTGCAGGCCGGGTCGCTGGCGACCACCTTCACGGCCAGCCAGGGCCTGCTGCTGATGATCCCCAACATGTACAAGATCGCCGGCGAGCTGACGAGCTTCTGCATGCATGTCTCGGCCCGTACCGTGGCGACCCACGGCCTGTCCATCTTCGGCGACCATTCCGATATCATGGCCTGCCGCCAGACCGGATTCGCCATGCTGGGCGCCGGCTCGGGCCAGGAAGCCCACGACATGGCCGCCATCGCCCACGCCTCGACCTTGAAGTCGCGGGTGCCGTTCGTGCACTTCTTCGACGGCTTCCGCACCTCCCACGAGGTCAGCAAGATCGAGGAACTGACCGACCACGACCTGCTCAGCCTGATGGACCCCGCGTCCATCGAACGCCATCGCGCCCACTCGCTGTCGCCCGACCATCCCACGCTGCGCGGCACCTCGCAGAACCCCGACACCTTCTTCCAGATGCAGGAGGCCCGTAACCCCTGGTACGAATCCTGCCCCGGCATCGTCCAGCAGGAAATGGACCGCTTCGCCAAGCTGACCGGCCGCGCCTACAAGCTGTTCGACTATTGCGGCCACCCCCAGGCCGAGCGGGTGATCATCATCATGGGCTCGGGCGCCGAGACCGTGCACGAGACCGTCACCGCCCTGGCCGCCAAGGGCGAGAAGGTGGGCGTGCTGAAGATCCGTCTGTACCGCCCGTTCTCCATCGATGCCTTCGTGGCCGCCCTGCCCACCAGCACGCGGGCCATCGCCGTGCTCGATCGCTGCAAGGAGCCGGGCTCCATCGGCGAGCCGCTCTATCTCGACGTGCTGGCCGCCCTGGCCGAGGCCAAGGCTTCGGGCAACCGCGCCACCGCCGCCGATCCGCTGATCATCGGCGGCCGCTATGGCCTGGCGTCCAAGGAATTCACTCCCGCCATGGTCAAGGCGGTGTTCGATGAATTGTCCAAGCCCAAGCCCAAGCACCACTTCACCATCGGCATCACCGACGACGTCACCCATCTGTCGCTGACCGCCGATGCATCGTTCAAGCTGGACCAGCCCAAGGTCAAGAGCGCCGTCTTCTTCGGCCTGGGCGCCGACGGCACCGTTGGCGCCAACAAGAACTCCATCAAGATCATCGCCGAGAATGCCGGCTTCGAGGGCCAGGGCTACTTCGTCTATGATTCGAAGAAGTCGGGCGCCATCACCATCTCGCACCTGCGCTTCTCGCCCGATCCCATCCAGTCGGCCTATCTGCTGGACGAGGGCGACGCCGATTTCGTCGCCTGCCACCACTTCGTCTTCCTGGATAAGTACGAAGTGCTGAACTTTGCCGCCAAGGGCGCCACCTTCCTGCTGAACTCGCCCTATGCCAAGGACGAGGTCTGGAACCACCTGCCCCGCGAAGTGCAGCAGCAGATCATCGACAAGCAGTTGAAGGTCCATGTGATCGATGCCCGCAAGGTCGCCCTGGCCACCGGCATGGGCAACCGCATCAACACCATCATGCAGACCTGCTTCTTCGCCCTGTCGGGCGTCCTGCCCAGGGACGAGGCCATCGGCCACATCAAGAAGGCCATCGAGAAGACCTACGGCCGCAAGTCGGAAAAGCTGGTGGCCAAGAACTTCGAGGCGGTGGACGAGACCCTGCACCACATGGAAGAGGTGAGCATTCCCAAGGAGGCCACCTCCAACCGCTCGCTGCCGCCCATCGTGCCGGAAAACTCGCCCGATTTCGTCAAGCGCGTCTCGGCCCTGATGCTGTCCAACCACGGCGACAAATTGCCCGTCTCGGCCTTCCCGGTGGATGGTGTATGGCCCACCGGCACCGCCCGCTTCGAGCGCCGCAATATCGCCGCCGAAATCCCGGTATGGGACGAAGGCCCCTGCATCCAGTGCAACAAATGCGCCCTGGTCTGTCCGCACGCCGCCATCCGCGCCAAGGTCGCCTCGCCCGCCGACATGGCAGCCGCACCCGCGTCCATGAAGCGCATGGATTATCGTGGCAACGAGTTCAAGGGCGATGCCTACATCATCCAGGTGGCGCCCGAGGATTGCACCGGCTGCACGCTCTGCGTCAAGGTCTGCCCCGGCAAGGACAAGAAGGATCCCTCGCGTCTGGCGCTGCGCATGGAATCCAAGGACGCCATCCTGGAGACCGAGAAGAAGAACTGGGACTTCTTCGTCGACCTGCCCGAGGTGGACAAGGAAAAGCTGGGCACCCCCACGGTCAAGACCGCCCAGCTGCTGCAGCCCCTGTTCGAATTCTCCGGCGCCTGCCTGGGCTGTGGCGAGACCCCCTATCTCAAGCTGATGACCCAGCTGTGGGGCGACCGCCTGATGATCGCCAATGCCACCGGCTGCTCGTCCATCTATGGCGGCAACCTGCCGACCACGCCCTATAGCCAGAACAGCGACGGCCGCGGCCCCGCCTGGGCCAATTCGCTGTTCGAGGACAACGCCGAATTCGGCTTCGGCTTCCGTCTGGCGGTGGATCAGCACAAGAACCACGCCAGGCTGCTGCTGGGCCTGCTGACCGCCAAGGGCAAGGTGCCGGAAAAGCTGGCCAATGAGATCGCCCATGCCGTCCAGGCCTCGGAGGTGGAGATCGCCGCCCAGCGCCTGCGCATCCTCGACCTGCGCAAGGTGCTGGCCGGCCTCAAATCCGATCAGGCCCGCCAGCTGGAGCAGGTGGCCGATTATCTGGTGGAAAAGGTGGTGTGGATCGTCGGCGGCGACGGCTGGGCCTATGACATCGGCTATGGAGGCCTGGACCACGTCTTCGCCTCGGGCAAGAACGTCAACATCCTGGTCATGGACACCGAGGTCTATTCCAATACCGGCGGCCAGCAATCCAAGGCCACCCCCATCGGCGCCTCGGCCAAGTTCGCCATCGCCGGCAAGACCCTGCCCAAGAAGGATCTGGGCATGATGGCCATGGCCTACGAGGACGTCTACGTGGCCAATGTGGCCTTCGGCTCCAAGGACGTGCAGACCATGCGCGCCTTCCAGGACGCGGTGTCCTGGCCCGGCGTGTCGCTGATCGTCGCCTATTCCCACTGCATCGCCCATGGCTACGATCTGGCCCATGGCCTGGATCAGCAGAAGATGGCGGTGGAGGCCGGCTATTGGCCGCTCTACCGCTGGGATCCGCGCAAGCTGGGCACCGGCGAGAGCCCGCTGACCATGGACAGCAAGGAGCCCAACGGCAAGCTCTACGACTTCATGAAGGGCGAGGCCCGCTTCCAGATGGTGGAGCGTGCCGACCCCGACCGCTATCGGGGCCTGGTCGAGAGTGCGGAGGCCAATATCCGCCGCCGCTTCGCCGGCCTGCCCGACGCGCCGCCGCCGGCCAACAAGGACGCGGCCGAGTAAGGATCTTCGAGCCCCTCCCCCCACCGGGAGGGGCTTTTTTCTTACCACCAAGATGCGCAAACCGCATTTGCGGACGAGGCAAATTCAATTGCCCGCCTCCCGAGCCTCGGCTACCGTTCCCCCAGTGGTATGACCGGAGAGATTTCATGCGCATCCTGATTCTGGGGGCCGGCGGCACCGGCGGGTATTTCGGCGGACGTCTGGCCGAGGCCGGGGCCGATGTCACCTTTCTGGTCCGGCCCAAGCGCGCCGCGCTGATGGCCGAGAAGGGTCTGCGCATTCAAAGTCCGGCCGGCGATGTCACCCTGAAGGTCAAGACCGTCACCGCCGATTCCATCACCGGAACCTGGGACGTCATCCTGCTCAGCTGCAAGGCCTACGACCTGGAAGACGCCATCGCCTCCATCCGTCCGGCCATGGGGCCCGACAGCCTGGTGCTGCCCATCCTCAACGGCCTGGCCCATTATCCGATCCTGGATGCCGCTTTCGGCAAGGAACGGGTGCTGGGCGGGCTTTGCCACATCTTCGCCGCCCTCGGCCCGGATGGCGAGATTGTGCACATGAACACCATCCATCGCCTGACCTTCGGAGAGCGCCACGGCGGCACCAGCCCCCGCACCGAAGCCATCGCCAGGGCCTTCGCCCCCAGCCGCGCCGAACACCGCCACTCCCCCGACCTCATGCAGGAAGCCTGGGAGAAATACGTGTTGCTGACGCCGCTGGCGGGCATGACCTGCTCCCTGCGGGCCGACGTGGGCACCATCATGGCCACCGGGGACGGCGAGGCCCTCACCCGCGAGATGTTCGAGGAATGCGCCGCCGTGGCCGCCCATGCCGGCCATGCCCCCCGCGACGAAGCCCGGAAGCTGGCACTCGGCTTCCTGACACAGAAGGGCTCGGCCATGACCGCCTCAATGCTGCGCGATCTGGAGGCGGGAGGGCCGACGGAGGGCGATCACATCGTCGGCGACATGCTGCGCCGGGCCCGCGCTTCCGGGATCGCCACCCCGCTTCTGCGCGTCGCCCTGGCTCATCTCCAGGCCTACGAAATCCGCCGTCAGGCCATGGCCCGGTGAGCTGAACTCATCGGGTCATGCCGGCGGTGGGATCTGTCCGGTCGATTACCGGGAATGCGCCTTGGCGGCGGCCAGGAACTCGGACAGCAGATCGTCGCCGTCATCCCCCAGGCTCTGGCGAATGGCCTTGATCGCCGCCGGCTGGACCGCTTCCTTGAAGACCTGCCGTTCGGCGGGCGTAAGGGTGGTCACCGTCATGCGGC
>JACQAD010000332.1 GCA_016195125.1 Magnetospirillum sp. | reverse complement strand
GGCTTCGTCCTCTGGTCCGGGGATGATTTCGGGCAGCTTTTCCTCGGCCGGAGGGGCGGGCTCGGGCTCGTCGTCGGCCCATTTGTCGGGGATCAGCTCGTCATCGGCCTGCTTGGCCAGTTTGTTCAAGGATTTCTTCACGGCGTCGGAGGGCTGGGGGCGCGGCGCCGCCGCGGCGGCCATCTGGCGCTTGCGGAATTCGATATTGGCGTTGTGCGGCATGAAGCGCAGGCCCATGGGCACGGCGATCATCAGGAAGACCATGCCGAACACGCCGATCAGCATTTGGCCGTAGGCGTCAGGGGTAATGCGGAAGCCGTAATCGTAGAGGAAGACCACCACCGAAGGGACCAGCCGCAATGCCCCCAGGCCGACGCCGGAGGCGACCAGCAGGATCACGGTCAGGCGCAGGATGACGGTTCCGGCGGTAACGGAGGGGCCTGTCTGCCGGGCCTTGGCCGCGTTCGCCTTGCGGGCGCCGGGCTTGCCGCCGCCGGATTTGGCGGAGTCCTTCTCGCCGGATTTGCCGGACCAGCCGCCGCCGCCGCCGCCGCCGCCGCCGGCACTCTTTTTCGGCTGGACGTTGCGGCCGGAAAGGTAGACCTCGGCCTCGTCGAAGACATTGGTATCGGTATTATAGGTTTCGCGCAGCACCTTGGTGCGAACGCCCAGGGTGCTCTCAAGCTCCTTGGCCTCGCGAACGGCCTCGTCACGCTCGAGGCGCGGAAAGCGGGCGTGGAGCATCCACCCCCGGCCTTCCATGACGTAAACTTCAAAATGAACGATGATCATGACCGCCCAATCACCGTTTGGTTCAAATCTTAACCAGGCACATAACCCAGGCATTCACCTGCTTAAGATTTGCTCTAACCTCTTGCCGTCAAGAAGTCCACAGCAAACACTTTCGGCCGGCGACAAGGCCGGCCGATCATGCATATCGATAACTTAGCGAAGGCAGTACGGAGACGGCGATGACGCCGCCCCCCAAGCCCCAATTCCAATCAGGAATTGGTCGACTTGATGCCGAAGCCGTCGAAGCGCTTCTTGAACTTGGCGAGCTGGCCGGCGGTGTCGACCATGCGGTGCACGCCGGTCCAGGCCGGATGCGACTTGGGGTCGATGTCCAGGCGCAGAGTGTCGCCGGCCTTGCCCATGGTCGACCGGGTCTTGAACTCGGTGCCGTCCGTCATCACCACGTTGATTTCGTGGTAGTCGGGGTGAATGTTGTCCTTCATAGCCTACAGCTCCGCAAATCGAAGGCGCCTCTATAACCAAAACCACCGCCCGGCGCAAGCGGTCCTTCACGCCCGGGACAAAGTGCACTAGCATTTGCCGCCCGCACTCCCGGAGATACCCCATGAGTCTCGATGAAAGCCGCTTCGCCAGCCTCGCCGACCCCCTGCTCGAACGCATCGGCGACGCGGTGGAGGATGCAAGGGAGGATGCCGAGGCCGACCTCCACGCGGGAATCCTGACCCTGACCCTGCCGGGGATCGGTCAATACGTTATCAACAAGCACTCGCCCAACCGCGAGATCTGGCTGTCGTCGCCCAAGAGCGGCGCCCATCATTTCGGCTGGAAGGACGAATCGTGGATTTCCACCCGCGATGCCACGGTCGAATTGTTGTCCCTGATCAAGGCCGAGATCGGCGTGGCGGTCTGATCAGACCGCCTTCACCAGAATGTGACGCTTCTTGCCGGCGGTCAGCTTGAGGATTCCGTCCTTGAGGTCGGTATTGCCGAGGTTGTGGCCTTCATTGGCGATGGCCTCGTCGTTGACGCGGGCACCGCCGCCCTTGATCAGACGCTTGGCGTCACCGTTGGACGCGGCCAGACCGGCCTTGACCAGCAAGGCCACCAGGGACAGGCCGGCCGCCAACTCGGCCGCCGCGATCTCGATGGTGGGGAGATTGGCGTCGCTGGCGCCTTCCTCGAAGGTCTTGCGGGCGGTTTCGGCGGCTTCCAGGGCGGCGGCCTCGCCGTGGCACAAACGGGTGACCTCGCCGGCCAGGATCTTCTTGGCCTCGTTGATCTCGGCACCGGCAAGGGCTTCCAGCTTGGCGATCTCGGCCAGCGGCAACTCGGTGAACAGCTTGAGGAAGCGGCCCACATCGGCGTCCTCGGTGTTGCGCCAGTATTGCCAGAATTCCCAGGCGGACAGGGAATCGGCGTTCAGCCACACGGCGCCCTGGGCGGTCTTGCCCATCTTGGCGCCCGACGAGGTGGTCAGCAGCGGGCTGGTCAGGCCGTACAACTCGGCCTGATCGGCGCGACGGCCCAATTCGACGCCGTTGATGATGTTGCCCCACTGGTCCGAGCCGCCCATCTGCAGGATGCATTTGTTGCGGCGGAACAGCTCGACGAAATCATAGCCCTGCAACAGCATGTAATTGAATTCGAGGAAGGTCAGCGGCTGCTCGCGCTCGAGGCGCAACTTGACCGAATCGAAGGTCAGCATGCGGTTGATGGTGAAGTGGTGGCCGTAATCGCGCAGGAAGTCGATATAGTTGAGCTTGTCCAGCCAGTCGGCGTTGTTGACCATGATGGCGTCGCCGGGGCCGGCGCCGAAGCTCAGGTATTTACCGAACACCGATTTGATGCCGTCCATGTTGCGGCCGATATCGGCGTCGGTCAGCATCTTGCGGGCCTCGTCCTTGCCGGACGGATCGCCGATGCGGGTGGTGCCGCCGCCCATGAGCACGATGGGCTTGTGCCCGGTCTTCTGCCACCAGCGCAGCAGCATGATCTGCATCAGCGAGCCCACATGCAGCGAGGGGGCGGTGCAGTCGAAGCCGATATAGGCAGCCTGGCAACCCTCGGTCAGGCGCTTGTCCAGCGCTTCCAGGTCGGTACACTGATGCATGTAGCCGCGCTCGGTGATGGTGCGCAGAAAATCTGACTTGAGGCTGGTCATAGGTCGCCCGTTCGGCTTGCTGGGAAGAGGTGGCTGCTTTATCACAATCGGATGACCGCCACAATCGGGGGGACGACATGCTTGCGCTTGGTCTGATGAGTGGGACTTCGCTGGATGGCGTTGATATCGCCCTGGTGGAAACCGATGGCGAGACCATTCAGCGCCTTGGCCCGGCCGCCACGATCGCCTATGGGATCGAGCGTCGCATCGGTCTGATGGGCGTGCTGGGCGGCGAAGGGCCGGTGGCCGAGGTCGAGCGCGATCTCACCCTGTTCCATGCCCAGGTGGTCAGCGACTTTCTGGCCGACCATGGGCTGGCCCCGGATTCCATCGGTCTGATCGGCTTTCACGGCCATACCATCTTGCACCAGCCCGACCAGCATCGGACCTGGCAGATCGGCGACGGCGCCTTGCTGGCCGAAGCCACCGGCATCGCCGTGGTCAACGATTTCCGCAGCAACGACGTGGCGGAGGGCGGCCAGGGGGCGCCGCTGGTGCCGGTCTTTCACCGCGCCTTGGCCGCCGGGATGGAAGGGCCGCTGGCCATCCTCAACCTGGGCGGGGTCGGCAATGTCACCTGGATCGGCGAGGACGGTTCCCTGCTGGCCTTCGACACCGGTCCGGGCAACGCCCTGATCGACGATTGGGCTCTGGCCCATACCGGCAAGCCCATGGATGAGGGCGGGCGGCTGGCCGCCTCCGGGCGGGTCGACCGCGAGGCGGTGATCTCGTTCCTGCATCACACCTATTTCGACCGGCCACCGCCCAAGAGCCTGGACCGCGACGAGTTCCGCGCCCTGGCCACCGAACTGGTCAAGGGCGCCAGCGCCGCCGACGGCGCCGCCACTCTGACCGCCTTCAGCGCGGCGGCGGTGGCCTTCGCCGCCTACAGCTTTCCCCGCCCGGTCCTGCGCTGGTTGGTCTGCGGCGGCGGGCGCAGCAACCCGGAACTGATGCTGGCCCTGGCCCGCGCCCTGCCGGCGTCGGTGGAGCCGGTGGAGAAGTACGGCTGGGACGGCGATTCCATGGAGGCCCAGGCCTTCGCCTATCTGGCGGTACGGTCCCGAGCCGGACTACCCCTGACCTATCCCGAAACCACCGGCGCGCCCCGGCCGTTAAGCGGCGGCCGCTATCACCCGGTTCCCTGAAGGAGGCATCATGCGCCTGTTGTTCCTATGCCTGTGCCTGATGCTGGCGGTGATGCCGGTCCAGGCGGACTCGGTCAGCGCCATCGCCGCCGTGCGGGCCCAGCCCAAGGTGCTGGACGCCCAGATCGACGATCGCGGTAATCTGTTCGTGGTGGTCAAGAACGAGAATATCGCCTGGGACCAGTATGCCGCCTATATGTGCGCCCTGGTTCGCCCCCATCAGGCCCGCGTCTTCGTCACCAATATCATCGACATGACCTCGGTGGGGCGGGGCGCCAAGCCGGCGGAGTGGAAACGCCTGGCCCAGCTCAAATGCTCGTAGGCTCGGCAATCAAAAGCCCCGTCCGTTTCCGGGCCGGGGCTTTTTAGATGCGCGGGCGGCTGGCGCCCGGCCGAAGGCTTCGCCTCACGGCATGGCGACGGCCAGTTCGGGTTCGGGCATGGGCGCCGAGGGGCGCTCGATGATGGATTCACCCAGATAGGAATCGACGATCTCGCCCAGCGCGTCCAGATGGGTGCCGAAGAAGTGGTTGGCGCCCTCGATGGTCTCGTAGCGGACCCGGATGTTGCGCTGGGTAGCCAGCTTGGTGGCCAGCTTGGCCACCGACGGCTCGGGCACCAGATCGTCGGCGGCGCCATGGACGATCAGGCCCGAGGACGGGCAGGGCGCCAGGAACGAGAAGTCGAAGACATTGGCCGGCGGCGCCACCGAGACGAAACCGTCGATCTCGGGACGGCGCATCAGCAATTGCATGCCGATCCAGGCGCCGAACGAAAAGCCTCCCACCCAGCAGGCGGCGGCATTGGCGTTGAACGACTGCATCCAGTCCAGGGCGGCGGCGGCGTCGGACAATTCCCCCTGGCCGTTGTCGAACTTGCCCTGGCTGCGGCCGACCCCCCGGAAGTTGAAGCGCAGCGTCGAGAAACCGCGCCGCACGAAGGAATGATACAAGGAGTAGACCACCTTGTTATTCATGGTCCCGCCGTGCTGCGGATGGGGGTGAAGCAGAAGCGCCAGCGGCGCGTTAGGCGACTTGCCGTGATGGTAGCGCCCCTCAAGGCGGCCGTCGGGTCCATTGAAAATCACTTCAGGCATGGCTTGCGTACAGTCTCCCTGGCCCGGCATCCCCACAAATCCGAGTGGTGGCGTCGGGGAAAATACAACAACAAATTGGATTTTGGCCGGTCAATCTTGACTGGCCTTGTCGGGCATCTTATATTCACCTTCGCTAGGTCGGCGCCCGAACGGGCATTCCCCTGGCGGCCTCATCGGCCGTCGCGGCGTACTTTAACATATTGCGAGCTATGATTTTCAAGAGGCTTCAAGAAGATATTGCGTCCATTCGTCGACGCGATCCCGCGGCTCACTCCTGGCTGGAGGTGTTGCTGTGCTATCCGGGCCTGCACGCGCTCATGTTTCATCGGCTGTCCCAGTGGTGCTGGCAGCGCGGTTTGCGTGTGCTCGGGCGCTTTATCTCGCATATGGGCAAGGTGCTGACCGGCATCGAGATCCATCCGGCAGCGACCTTGGGGCCGCGCTTCTTCATTGATCACGGCACCGGCGTGGTGATCGGCGAGACCGCCATCATCGGCGCCGACGTGACTCTTTATCACGGCGTCACCCTGGGCGGCACCTCGCTGCATAAGGGCAAACGCCATCCCACCTTGGAAGACGGG
>JACQAD010000017.1 GCA_016195125.1 Magnetospirillum sp. | reverse complement strand
TTTACAAGGCCTGCGGCTGGGAAGTTCCCACCTTCGCCCATATCCCGCTGATCCACGGCGCCGACGGCGCCAAATTGTCCAAGCGCCACGGCGCCCTGGGCGTCGATGCCTATCGCGATATGGGCTTCCTGCCCGAGGCCATGCGCAATTACCTGCTGCGCCTGGGCTGGAGCCACGGCGATGACGAGATCATCACCACCGAGCAGGCCACCCAGTGGTTCAATCTGGACTCGGTGGGCCGCTCCCCGTCGCGCTTCGACTTCGTCAAGCTCACCCAGCTCAACGGCCATTACCTGCGTTTGGCCGATGACGGCCGCCTGACCGAGCTGCTGTCGCCCATGCTGGCCGCCAAGACCGGCGCCGCCCTGTGCGGCCAGGATCTCGCCCGCCTGCGGACCGGCATGTCCGGCCTTAAGGAACGGGCCAAGACCATGCTGGAACTGGCCGATTCGGCCTTGTTCTATGTTGCCAAGCGTCCACTCGCCCTCGACGAGAAGGCGGCGAAGACCATGACCGACGCCACCGCCGCCCTTCTGCGGAATCAACGGCCGCCTGAGGCCGTTTGCTGGCTTAAACAGTGAAGTAGACCACGGGGATTGAAGACATGACGAACGAGAACAAGTCGCCCAAAGAAACCGTCACCCTGACCAACAACAGCAACGGCAAGACCGTCGAGTTTCCGCTGATCTCCGGATCGGTGGGCCCGAAGGTGATGGACATCCGCTCGCTGTACAGCTCGCAGGATATCTTCACCTACGACCCCGGCTACATGTCGACCGGTTCGTGCAAGTCGGCCATCACCTATATCGACGGCGATGCCGGCGTGCTGCTGCACCGCGGCTATCCCATCGACCAGCTGGCCGAGCATGGTGATTTCCTGGAGGTGGCCTACGCCATCCTCAAGGGTGAGCTGCCCAACAACGCCCAGAAGTCGAAGTTCGTCGCCGACATCACTCGCCACTCCATGGTGCACGAGCAGATCAACTTCTTCTTCCGCGGCTTCCGTCGCGACTCCCATCCCATGGCCGTGATGTGCGGCGTGGTTGGCGCCATGGCGGCGTTCTATCACGATTCCATCGACATCAACGACCCTCACCACCGCATGATCGCCTCCTACCGGCTGATCGCCAAGATGCCGACCGTTGTCGCCTGGACCTACAAGTACGCCATGGGCCAGCCGTTCATCTATCCGCGGAACAATCTGGGCTATGCCGAGAACTTCCTGCACATGATGTTCGCCACCCCCTGCGAGGAATACAAGGTCAGCCCGGTCCTGGCCCGCGCCATGGACCGCATCCTGATCCTGCACGCCGATCACGAGCAGAACGCCTCGACCTCCACCGTCCGTCTGGCCGGTTCGTCGGGCGCCAACCCCTTCGCCTGTATCGCCGCCGGCATCGCCTCGCTGTGGGGTCCGGCCCATGGTGGCGCCAACGAGGCCGTGCTGCAGATGCTGCACGAGATCGGCTCGGTGGAGCGTATCCCCGAGTTCATCAAGAAGGCCAAGGACAAGGACGATCCCTTCCGCCTGATGGGCTTCGGCCACCGGGTCTATAAGAACTACGACCCGCGCGCCAAGATCATGCAGAAGACCTGCCATGACGTGCTGAACGAGCTGGGCGTCCATGACGAGCCCCTGCTGAAGCTGGCCATGGAGCTCGAGCGCATCGCCCTGTCCGACCCCTACTTCGTGGAGCGCAAGCTGTTCCCGAACGTGGACTTCTATTCGGGCATCATCTTCCGCGCCATGGGGATCCCGACCTCCATGTTCACCAGCCTGTTCGCGCTGGCCCGTACCGTCGGCTGGATCGCCCAGTGGAACGAGATGCTGACCGATTCCGATCAGAAGATCGGCCGTCCGCGTCAGTTGTACATCGGCGCGCCGCCGCGCGAGTACGTCCCGCTCCACAAGCGTGGCTGATAAGGTCAATCGTCCGGGGGAGCGGCGTCATCCGGCGCCGCTCCAACGGATTCCACGCCCTGCCAACGACAACGCCCACCCAGATGGCCGCCGGCGCGCTTTTGCCTTGGCGGCCCTGGTGCTATCGGCCCTGGCCATCCTGGTCTTGAGTCGCTGAACCAAGTCGGGAACCGCGCGCCATGATGGACTTCCTCGACCGCAAGACCCTGGCTCCGGGTGATTTCGTTTTCCGCGAAGGCGACAGCGGCGAACACGCCTTCATCATCCAGTCGGGCAAGATCGAATTGCTGAAAGGCGAGACCATCATCGCCGAGTTAGGCCCCAACACCATCTTCGGCGAGATGGCGCTGATCGACGGGGCGCCACGCATGGCCACCGCCCGCGCCAAATTCGATACCTCGCTGATCGTCATTCCGCGCTCGATCCTTGACGCCAAGTTGAAGGGCGTCGATCCCTTCGTGGTCAAACTGCTGGGCATCCTGGTCGAGAATGTGCGCAATATGGCCAACAAGCTGGGGTAAGACGCCGGCCCGCCGGCCATGTTCCCTCACACAGGGGAAGAACACTTCTGCGGCCCAGGGCATCTCCAGAACCACCCGTAACCGTAAGACCATGGGAAGCGCCGCTCTTATGCGGTGGACGCCAAAGGCCACGGAGGTGGCCCTCCCAGAGTTCGAGAGACTCATTGATCTGTTTCAATCAATGAGTGCTGGTGTAATCCCCCCTCGGCTGCCATGCCCGTCGGAAGAAGGGATCTCCGCCCGACATGATGATTCCGAAGCGGCACAACCGCGACAAGCGGAGATCACTCGCACTTTGGCATTGCTGGCCATGCGATCAGTGACCGGCCGCCATATTGACTAGCCTTTCCGCGTAATGCCAGCACATATGGCACGCATTACGTTTTTATATATGCACAAAAATTCCCCTGGATTGTTATATTCGATGCGTAACGCGTTCAATGCGCGTCCCATCAACGTAATTATCAGGATGGAACCATGGCACGCTTAGCGACTAATAATAGATTTTTTGCTGCGATCTTTGCCGCCGCCAGCGTTGCGGCGCCCGCCCAGGCCGGGACCAGCTTCCAGCTGACGGTGAAAAACAACACCGGCTACAACATGCAAATTGGCAGTATCGTAACCGAGAACGATTGGTATTCCGATGGGTTGGCGGGCACAGCCATCAATGCCAACTCGTCAACGGTGATCACCACCGAAATGTGCTCATCGCTGACATGCCCAGGAAAATCTTACATACAGTTCCCCTTGTCGCAGTCCTAGAGTTACAATGTCATCTATTGCACGTTGACGCTGGATATGGCGGTGTTCTCCACCACCAACCCCAAATACGGCTCGACGAGCCCTCAGCAAAACGCGCGCAATTACTTTGACGATTCCAAAACACTGATGACGGACGGAGTGCTTCTCAACCAGACCGCCAAGGGCAATGCGACCATCGCCCTGGGAGGCAACGGTACGGTCACTTATTCCAGCGCCGCCTTTGCCAGCCAAAGCCTGAGCAATCCGAACTGCCCATCTGATTACCGGGCGTCATTCCTGTACGTGGTGGGATTGGACTGGACTCTGTACCTGATGCCAATCTGCGACGAACGCTATATTCCCACCTTACCGGTGAGCTATGGCGCCACGGCGGTGACCACCAATCCGCCGGTGGGAGGAATTGCAGCCATCGACGCGACTCTGCCATTCTCCCAAACCACCACCAACGGCTACATCGCCATGACTCATGGCGGGTTGGCCGGCGCCGCCATGGTGCGCTCGGCCGGCGAAATGACCATCCAGAACGGCGTGGTCCAGACCATCGACAACAATAGCGGCCATTACACCCCCAGCGTCGCGGCCCTTACCGCGTTCGTGAACAAGTTCGGCCAGGCGGGATTTGGCGGGGCGTTCAAGGCCACGGCATGCACCCCCGACAAGAATTCTGGGAATTTATGTACCTTTAGCAATCCCGATTGACGGATTGGCGGACGAGCCGGGACGGGAGGCTTCTCGTCCCGGCTCGCCTTGTACGAAGCTGCGGAGATCGGAACCGGTCCCCATCCCGGCATCGCCATCAAGGAGCCCACGGCCCCTTGGGCCGGTCCAACCCGCGATGAGGAACTCTCAGCGCAGGTTGGACCGAGTGGGTAAAAGCGCCGTCAGGCGCGGCCGGGCGCCGGCAGAAAGCCGGCCTGGACCAGATCGCGGACCTTTTCGAAGGCTTTGACCTCGATCTGGCGGATGCGCTCGCGCGAGACACCATAGCGTCCGCCCAGTTCTTCCAGTGTCGCCGCTGATTATCGGCATCGTCGGCCATCAGATCCTGGATCTCGGTACCGCCCTCGCCCACCGGAATATTGAGCGAGGAATCGCGCCCGCCCATGCGGCGGTTCATGGCGATGACATCGGATTCGGCCACATCGAGCTCGCGGGCGATGGTCGCCACATGCTCGGGGGCAAGATCACCGGCCTCAAGCAGGCGCAGCCGCGACTTGATGCGGCGCAGATTGAAGAACAGCTTCTTCTGGGCCGCCAGGGTGCCGATCTTGACCATGGACCAGGAATTCAGCACGAACTCGTTGAGCGAGGCCTTGATCCACCACATGGCGTAAGTGGCCAACCGGAATCCGCGTTCGGGTTCGAACTTCTTGACCGCGCGCATCAATCCGATATTGCCCTCGGAAATGAGGTCGGCGACGGGCAATCCGTAATGGCGGTAGCCCAGGGCGATCTTGGCGACAAGGCGC
Source organism: Magnetospirillum sp. (assembly GCA_016195125.1). GTDB lineage: Bacteria > Pseudomonadota > Alphaproteobacteria > Rhodospirillales > Magnetospirillaceae > Phaeospirillum. The sequence continues at coordinate 4,617 of JACQAD010000017.1, read as the reverse complement.
AGATGACTGGTGACCAGGCGGTGCGCGGCATCGGTATCGCCGTAATCCGCCAGACGCTTGGCCAGCATGAATTCCTCCTCGGCATCGAGGAGCGGAAAGGACTTGATGTCCCTGAGGTATTTCGCGAGCCCATCGTCGCCAGCGACGACGGGAAGAGTGGTGACCGACATGATGCAGCTCCCCGCATGGCATTGACCCCAAGCACCCAACGCACCTGGGAAACCCTTTTGGAAAACGGAGAAACCGCTAGTCGAAACTTTGCTTCACAAGATACATCGTCATATCCTCCCATTGAGCAACATGACCCGGAGCCCGTCACGACGACCGCACTCCGATCCGATGGCGACCGGCCCCACCTGGGCACCGACCGAGTCCACCGTTATTATTATGGCAACGGTGACCGGCGGAAATCAAGGGGTTACCCAGGTCGTCATTGCCCAGGCCCCTATCCAAGCAGGCGATCATGGCACCATTGTGGCGAAGACAGCGCCCACGCATGGCAGGCATTCCAACCCAGCGAATCCATCTTTGACGGATTCGCGCATGATGATCTTACTCCCTCGGCTCGGGTTCCTCCCCCGACCGAACGAACGGACCTTAAAGGACCACTCTCGCGCCCACCCACGGGACGAGAGCAGAAAGACCCCGCCCCGCCATCCCTGCCGGGCGGGGTTTTTCGTTCCGTCACGATCCCCTGTCGCGAGCCCCCACCCAAGCCACCACCCCAACGCCGGCGGCAATCAGGGTCAGGCCGGCAAGATTGGTCAGCGACAGGCTCTCGTCCAGCAGCAGTGCCGAAAACACCAATCCGCCGGCCGGCACACACAGGAAACTGAGCGAAACGGTCAAGGCCGGTAGCAGACGGTTGACCGTCACCGCCGCCCAGAACGCGAAGGCGGTGGCCAAGGTTCCGTTGTAGATCAGTGTCCAGATCAGTTCGAAACTGCCGTCGGGAGCCGGAGCCCCTTCCAGGGCCGCCGCAGCCAGGGCCACCGGAACCGTGCCGATCAGCATCTGCCAGGGCGCCAGATCCAGCGGCGTCGAACACCAGCGATGGCCGCGCACATGCAGGATCGCCCCGGCCCAGACCAGGGCCGCCAGCAGCAGCATGCCGTTGCCCATCAGGGCCGGGCCATCGTTCCAGTCGAACCCCAGCGGATTGAACAGGACCAGGATTCCGCTCAGCCCCAGGACCAGGCCGGCCACCCGGCCGGGAGTGAGCCTCTCGCCGAGAAACAGCGCCGCGCCCGGCGCCACCCAGAGCGGCGTGGTATAGGCGAGAATGGCCGAGCGCCCCGCCGGCACCACCAGCAGGGCCAGATTGCTCAGCACCATGAACAACGCCATGTTGAACAGACCCAGGGTCACCAGGACCGGCCAATCCCCCCGTGGCGGCAAGCGCAACCGCCCCAGGGGAGCCAGGATCAGACCCATGCTGACCACCCCCAGCCCCAGCCGGAAGGCGCAGAACCACAGGGGCTGGATATGGGCCAGCCCGATCTTCATGATCGGCCAGTTGCCCCCCCAGATCACCACCAGCAAGGCCAGCAGGACGACCGCGCGAACATTCGAAGACATGGAAATCCCGTCCTTGATGGGTTGCGACTCTGACACGACGGCGTGGCATGATCCATGCCCATCAAAAGGCTGAGGGGAAAGGCCCATGGATTTCGACGGTGAACACCGCATCAATGCCCCTAGGCTGGCCGTTTGGCAGGCTCTCAACGACCCCGCCCTGCTGGCCGCCTGCATCCCCGGCTGCGAGAAGCTGGAGCTGACCCGGCCAAACACCTATGCGGCCACCTTGGCCCTGAGAATCGGAGCCCTGGCCGCCCGCTTCAATGGCAGCCTGGTCCTGGAGGATATCATTCCCGCCGAAGCCTACACCCTGCGTGGTCAGGGCCAGGGCGGAATCGCCGGCTTCGTCAGCGGCAGCGCCCGTGTGGTCCTCAGCGATGACGATGGCGCAACCCTGCTTCGCTGGAATGCCTCTGGAGAAATCGGCGGGAAACTGGCCTCCGTTGGCGGACGCCTGATTCACGGTTTTGCCGTCAAAACCGCCACCGAGTTTTTTTCGCGACTTAATTCCAAACTCGGGTAGCAACCCGATTGCGTGACGGGGTACGGATCGCTACCTATAACATTACGTCACAATACGTCACCCGAGGGGGATTGGGGGGATGATGGATAGCAGCGCAGCCTATGCCAGAACGGCTCTCACGCAAGAGCGGCAGCACTCGCCGGCCTTGCCGGCCAAGGACAAGGTGCGTAAGCGCCTGCCCCGCAAGGAGCGCGAGAAACTGATCGTGGCCGAGGCCATCCGCTTCTTCGCCGAGGTCGGGTTCGAGGGACAGACCCGTGCCCTGGCCGACCGCCTTGGCGTGACCCAGCCCCTGCTCTACCGCTATTTCCCCGACAAGGACGCCCTGATTGAACGGGTCTACAAGGAAGTCTTCCTGAACGGCTGGGATGCATCCTGGCTGCAGACCCTGACCGACCGTTCCAGGCCCCTTCTCGACCGCCTGACGGAATTCTATCGCGCATATACAAAGGCGAATTTCAGCTTCGAGCGAGTCCGCTTATTCATGTTCGCCGGACTCAAGGACGGCTCTATCGCCAGCCGCTACATGGCCCATGTCCGCGATCAATTGTTCCTGCCGCTATGTCACGAGTTCCGCCACGAGTTCGGCATCGTCTCCGACACCCCCATCAGCCTGGAAGAGATCGAGATGGTCGCCGGCCTGCACGGTGCCATCGCTTATGTCGGGGTGCGCCGCTGGGTCTATCACGCCCAGACTCCCGCCGACCTCGAACCCGTGTTCAGGGAATTGGTCAAATCCTATCTGACCGGAATCCCCGAGAGCTACCGTCACTTCGCCAACTCCGCCGGTGCCGTCGCCTGATCGCAAAAGCCCTTGCCAAGCCGCGTCGCGGACGCTACCTGTCGCATTGCCCCTCAGGGGAGCGTCCGTTCAGGGGGAACTAAGCATGCGCAAGGCAATTTTGGCGATCGCTGTAACAATGGCCCTGGGAGCGTGTTCGACCATGCCAAAGCCGCTGGTCCCCGATACTCCCGAAGGTCCGGCCAGCTATGTCTGCTACAGCACCTGGCTGTCCGATGCCGCCGAGGTCCGCGCCATCGCCGATCGCCAGTGCCGCCGCTCCGGCATGGATGTCACCGCTTTGCTGGGCCAGAGCTGGACTCCCATGCGCTGCGGCCTGCTGACCCCGGAAGTGGCGGCATTCCGCTGTGGTCGCGGCGGCTACGGCTACTGACAGCCCCCCCCCATAAACACCGAAGCCCGCCCCCAGTCAGCCTGGGAGCGGGCTTCGTCGTTACAGAAGCGATCGCTTACTGAACCTGTTGCACCGCCGACAGCAGCCAGCGGCCGCCGTTGGAACTGCGCATGAAGGTCCAGGCCTCGGTGTGCTGGACCACGGCGCGGGGATTGCCCTCGGCCACGGCGCCCGTATCCAGGCGCACCATGTAATCGTTGCACGAGAAGGTCAGGATGGCGGTCAGATAGTCGAAGCCACCCTCGCTCCAGCTTTCGCTGACATCACCGTTGAGCAGGGTAACGTTCTCGACCCGGTTGGACAGACCTTCGCTGGTATTGCGGCTGAGATCCTCGGAGAGGAAGGACACCACCTCGGGGGTGGCGAAGCGCTTGAGCTGGGACAGGTTGCCCTCGCTCCAGGCCTGCTGCACGCCCAACAGAATTTCGGTGAAAGCCTGCTGGTCGTTGCCCGAAGGGTCGAACTCCTTCTCGATGCGCGGAACCGCATTGATCACCGGCTCGATGGGACCGCTGGGCACCGCGCGCAGATAAGGGTTGGGCGCCCCCGCCCCGGCTTCGGCCGCGCGGCCACGGAACAGCCGGTACGCCAGCCACGCCAGGCCGCCGATAATGGCCAATTGCATCAGCAGGCCCAGGAAGCTGGCTCCGGGAGCCACATCCGAGGCTGCCGCCAAGGCCGGCGAATGGCCGAACAGCATGGAACCGATGCCGGCGCCGAGCAGGCCACCGGCCATGCCGGCCATGAAGGGATTGCGCTGGAAGAAGCCGGGCTGTCCCACCGGCGCCATGGGCGCATTGGGACGCAGACCGGCGGCACCGGCGCCTGGTGTCAGCGGTGCGGCATCGACGTTGCCGGGGCGCGGCGCCGCCTGGGGCGCCGGCGGCGGACCGGCCGGACGGGTCTGGGCGGGCGGCGGGGCCAGGGTCCGCTCCATGGGAGCATCGTAAGTCCGCGACCCGCGCGAGCCCATGCTTCCACCGCTTGATTTGGACGTGCTGCCCGCCTTGGCCAGGGCGTCGCCGGTCCCGGCCAGGGCCAGAACCACGGCGACCAGGGCCGTCAAAAATACATGCCTCATCTGATTCCCTCCCAAGGAAACTCTTGGCGGTAAAGGTATAAGACGGATTCGAGGGAATTCAAACGGAACACCAAAAATTTAACCTGCCGAATCGTTCTGAATCCGGCTGGCCAGGGAGGCGGCCATGAATTGGTCCAGGTCGCCGTCGAGCACCCCCTGGGTGTCCGAGGTCTCCACATTGGTGCGCAGATCCTTGACCATCTGGTAAGGCTGCAGCACATAGGAGCGGATCTGGTGGC
>JACQAD010000016.1 GCA_016195125.1 Magnetospirillum sp. | reverse complement strand
GCGGTGATCTCCAACGGCGGCGGCACCGCCATGATGGCCATGGCCGAGATGGGCGGCACCGGCGGCGGCCAGATGGCCGCCCTGACCGAGGAAACCACCAGACGCCTCGCCACCCTGATGCCGCGCGGCTGGAAGCCTGGCAATCCCGTCGATCTGGGCGTCGATGCCAACGGCAAGCGCTATGCGGAGATCCTGCGCATCCTGATCGAGGCCGAGGAGGTGGACGCCACCCTGGCCATCCATGCCCCCAACGCCATGGCCGACGGGCTGGAGGCCGCCCAGGCGGTGATCGACACCCAACGCCGCCACGGTGGCGCCGTGCTGACCTCCTGGGTGGGCGAGGAGGCCGCCGCCCCGGCCCGCAAGCTGTTCGCCGAGGCGGCGCTTCCCACCTACGACACGCCGGGCCGGGCGGTGCGTGCCTTCCGCCATCTGGTCAATTATCAGCGCAACCAGGACATGCTGATGGAGACGCCGCCGTCGCAGCCGGGCGGCTTCACCGCCGCCAAGGGCACGGCCCGCCTGATCGTGGCGCGCGGATTGACCTGCCCCGACGGTCAGTTGCTGGAAACCGACGCCAAGGCCCTGCTGGCCGCCTACGGGATCAACGTGCAGCCCACCCTGCTGGCCCCGGATGTGAAGGGCGCCGTCGCGGCGGCCGAATCCCTGGGCTATCCGGTGGCCTTGACCATCGCCTCGCCCGATGTGGTCCGCAAATGGGACGTGGGCGGCGTCGCCCTGAACCTGGAAACCACGGGCGCCGTCGAGGCCGCCGCCGAGGGTATTCTGCGCCGCATCCAGGACAGCCGCCCCGAGATCAAGGTCGACGGCTTCACCATCCAGCGCATGGCTTTCCGCCCCAATGCCCGCCAGCTGATCGTCGGCATCGCCTGCGACCCTCTGTTCGGCCCGGTCCTGGTATTCGGCGAGGGCGGCCGCGCCGTCGAGGTCATCCGCGATCACACAATCGGACTGCCGCCGGTGAACCTGCCCCTGGCCCGCGGCATGATCGGCCGCACCCGCGTGTCGCGCCTGCTCCAGGCCCATGGACGGCGCCCCGCCGCCGATCTGGACGCGGTGGCCGAGGTTCTGGTCCGGGTATCGCGCATGCTGGCCGACAATCCCGAAATCGTCGCCTGCGACATCAATCCCCTATTCGCCGACGAGAACGGCGCCCTGGCGGTGGATGCCCGCATCCGGGTGGCGGCATGGGAGGACACCGACACTCGCCACTTCTCCATCCTGCCCTACCCCGCCGAGTTGGAAGAGACGGCCAAGCTGCACGACGGCTCGCCGGTGACGCTGCGCCCCATCCGGCCCGAGGACATGCCCGCCCATGGCGAGCTGATGGCCCGGATGACGCCTCAGGATCTGCGCCTGCGTTTCTTCGGGCAGGTGCGGCAGATCCATCACCACCAGATGGCCCGCCTCACTCAGATCGATTACGAGCGCGAGATGGCCTTCATCGCCACCCGCCTCAGCAAGGACGGCCGGCCCGAGACGCTGGGAGTGGCGCGCACCGTCACCGATCCCGACAATATCCGGGCCGAACTGGCGGTGCTGGTCCGCTCGGACATGAAGGGAACCGGCCTCGGCACCATGCTGCTGGACAAGATCATCCGCTATCAGAAGAGCCGGGGCACCAAAGCCATCTACGCCCAGATCATGACGGAAAACGAGGCCATGGTGCGGCTGTCCCTGAAAGCCGGGTTCAAGAAGCAGCGCTCGGAAGATCCCGACGTGGTGGAGACGGTGCTGGAGCTGACCTAGCCCCCGTCGGCATTTGCCTTGCCCTGCTCCGCCTCCAGGGCCAGGGCCTCGTTCTCGGCGCGGATGGAAATGCGGCGCTGGCCCGCGAAACGCTGGTCCAGGCGCACCGCGCCGATCACTGCGGTGAACAGCGCCAGCCACACCACCCGGTTCTGATAGCGGTCATGGGGATTGGACAGGGCGCCACAGACGATGGCGTTGCCGATAATGGCCGCCACCACCACGATGGCCAGACCGGTGGTGGTACGGTCGCGCCGCCGCCAGGCCACCACCAGCAGCAGCAAGGTCACCAGCTCCGCCGCCCAGTTGATGGGAATCTGGAAGGAATTGATGGTCAGGAAGTCGATGGCCGGGCGCCGCTGCTGACGCGCGAATCTGAACTCCTTGAACTCGTTGGGATAGCGCCGCAGCTGGGTGCGGACGAAGTGCCAGGTCATAGGCACCAGATCCTCGCCGCTTTCGATGGAATTCAGCTGTTCGATGGTGTTGTCCCAGGCCGCCCGCAGCACCGCGCCGGGAAAACGCCGGATGGCGCCCGACACGATCTGCCCGGCCTCGTCATGCATGGCCTTCCAGCCGCCCATCTCGTCGAAGGGCGAATCGCCCCACAGGAACTCGTCGGCGGTGCGCGGCAATTCGTCCTTATGCTCGCACATCTCCAGATCGGCGCCCTGGGGGCAGACCTCGTCCAGATACATCTTGGCGATGCCGTTCTGGACGAACAGAGCCAGTTGCAGCACCTGGCCGGATTCGGAAAAGACAAAGCGGCCCATGGTGAACAGATGGGTGGTCGGCACCAGCAGGATTCCCGCGATGATCGCCAGGGAGGGCAGGAACAGGCGCGGGCGCGGCATGCGGCGCAGAAAGCGCGAGCCCAGCCACACCACCGGCAGCACCATCAGCAATCCGGCGGCCACCGCCACATGGCTCATATGGACGCAGATGGCGATGGCGGTGATGACCACCAATGCCCGGCGCCGCCAGGGCTGCAGCCCCTCGCCGAAGGCCAGGGTGGCCACGCCCAGGATGGCCACGCCGGCGAAGACGTCGGCGAGAACCTGCGACGCCACCCAGGGCAGTCCGGTGAACAGCGCCAGGGCCAGCCCCACCCCCAGGAACACCATGTGCCGCCAGCGGCCGATGAAGCCCATCACCGCCTCGTGCAGAACCCAGGTGGTGAGAATGGCGTGGAGCAGCGGCATGGCCCACAGCGAGCCGAAGAAGCGGGCCACCGAGCACATCACCCCGTAGGTCATGATGCGCCAGACGATGGGGTTGAAGGAGAACGCCATCTCGACGTAATCCTCGGAATCGAAATAGATCAGGGGATAGCCGTTCCACAGGGCCGGCCCCATCAGCAGCACCACCACCAGCACGAAGGTCAGGGCGTGATACCCCAACTTCCAGCCGGTGAGCGGCACTCGATCCATGATGATCAGCCCCGCTTCCAGGTGGTGCCGCCGGCACCATCTTCCAGGACGATTCCCTTGGCGGCAAGATCCTGGCGGATGCGGTCGGCCTCGGCGAAATCCTTGGCCTTGCGGGCATCGGCACGGGCCAGGATGGCGGCCTCGATCTCGCTATCGGCGGGACCGCCGGCACCGGCGCCCTTGAACCAGGCCTCCGGCTCCTGGAACAGCACGCCCAGCAGATGGCCCGAAGCCAGCAGGGCGCCCTTGCGCCTGGCCTTATCCTCCAACTCGACGGCCTTGTTCAGGGACGAGGCCAGTTCGTGCAGATGGCTGATGGCCAGCGGCGTGTTGATGTCATCCTCCAGGGCCGCCAGCACCTCCAGCGGCACCACCTCATAGCCGTTGGCGTCAATATCGGCGACGCCGCGCAGCGCCGTATAGAGCCGGTCCAGGGTCGACTTGGCCTGCTTGAGACCTTCCGCGGTCCAATCAAAGGGCTGATGATAATGGGAGGACAGCATGGCCAGACGGATGGCCTCTCCCCCCTGCGCCTCGTTGGGCGACTGATCCAGCAGATCGCGCACGGTGAAGAAGTTGCCCAGAGACTTGGACATCTTCTCGCCCTCGACCATCAGCCAGCCATTGTGCAGCCAGTAACGGGCGAAGGGGGCGCCATTGGCGCAGGTGCTTTGAGCGATCTCGTTCTCGTGATGGGGAAAGACCAGATCCTGACCGCCGCCATGGATGTCGAAGGTCTGGCCCAGGTGCTGCAGGCTCATGGCCGAGCATTCGATATGCCAACCCGGCCGCCCCCGCCCCCAGGGAGAATCCCAGCCGGGCAGATCGTCCGATGATGGCTTCCACAGCACGAAATCACCGGCATCCCGCTTGTAGGGGGCCACCTCGACGCGGGCGCCGGCGATCATTTCGTCCTTGGAGCGCCGCGACAGCTGGCCGTAATCGGCCATGGCGCCCACGGCGAACAGCACGTGCCCCTCGGCCGCATAGGCGAAGCCCTTCTCCACCAATTGCCCGATCATGGCGATCATCTGGCCGATATGGGCGGTGGCGCGGGGCTCCACATCGGGGGGAAGGCAGTTCAGCGCCCCGATATCGGCGTGGAAGTGGGCGGTCGTCCGCTCGGTGATGGCCGAGATGGGCTCGCCCGATTCCTTGGCCCTGGCATTGATCTTGTCGTCCACATCGGTGATGTTGCGGACGTAGCGTACGCTGGGATAGAGCGTCTTCAAGAGACGGTAGAGCACGTCGAAGACGATGACCGGACGGGCATTGCCGATATGGGCGCGGTCATAGACGGTGGGGCCGCAGACATACATGCCCACATGGCCGGGGACCAGGGGTTCGAACACATCCTTGGTCCGGGTCAAGGTATTATAGAGAACCAGCGGCACCAGCCAAACTCCCATGCCCGAGCATTACTCTGCCGTCAAACACGGCCAGAACCAGTGACGATCGTCAAGCAACACGGCCCGACAGGCGCGCCTCTGCCCGCCCCCGCCCCATGAGCGGCAGCAGCATTTTCAATTCAGGCCCATTCTCGCGCCCGGTCAGGGCCAGACGCAAGGGATGGAACAGCATCTTACCCTTGCGTCCGGTCGCCCCCTTGACCGCCTCGGTCCAGGCGCCCCAGGTCGTCTGATCCCAGGGCTCGGGCGGCAGCAGGGCGGCGGCGGCATTAGTGAAGTCCGCATCCTCGATCACCGGCGCCAGCTCGGCGCGGCAGATGGCCCACCACGCCTCGGCCTCGGCCAGATGGGCGAGATTGGGACGCACCGCCAGCCAGAAGGCCTCGTCGGCGTCGGGCAGGCCCAGCGCCTCCCTGATCTCGGCGAAGCTGGCGGTGTGCATCAGCTTGGCGTCCAGACGCTCCAGTTCGGTGGAATCGAATTTTGGGGTGCCGCGCCCGAACTTGCTCCAGGCGAACTCGGCCGCCAGATCCGCCAGGCAATGGCGGATGTCGATGGCGTCGGAGGTGCCCAGCTTGGCCAGCAGCGAGGCCAACGCCATGGGCCTGATGCCGGTGGCGCGCAGATCCCTGAGCGATCCCGAGCCCAGGCGCTTGGACAGGCCCTCTCCCGACGCGCCGGTCAGCAGCGGCAGATGGGCGAAGGCGGGCGGAGCCGCTCCCAGGGCCTTGAACAGCTGAATCTGCGGCGCCGTGTTGGTGACGTGATCCTCGCCCCGGACGATATGGGTAACTCCGAACTCGATATCATCGACCACGCTGGGCAGGGTGTAGAGGAACGAGCCGTCGCCG
>JACQAD010000331.1 GCA_016195125.1 Magnetospirillum sp. | reverse complement strand
CCAACCAGCTCCTGCGCGAGGGGGCCGGGCTGGTGGAATCGGTCGAAGACGTGCTGTCGCATCTGGGGCTGGATCCGGGGCCCGAGTCTCCCCGGCTGGCGGCGACCCCGCCGCCGGGGCCGCCGGCCCCGCCCCCGGACATCGGGTCGCAGAGCCGCCCCTCTCCGGACCCGCCGGTACGTCAATGTCCCGTTAAGGAAAATCGAGCCAGTCTCGGGGCTTCAGGCGGCAGGATGTCGGCCGAAAACGAGACGGCCGGTGCCGCCGAAGCGGCCCGCAAGATCGCGGAAAGCCTGGGTTCTGCGCCGGTCGCGGTTGACGAACTGGTCCGGCGATGCCAAATGTCACCCCCCGTCGTGCGGGCGGCCTTGCTCGATCTCGAGCTCGCCGGCCGGCTGGAGCGCCATCCGGGCGACCGCTATTCGCTCCTGCCGGCCTGAACCCGCGTCACTGCCGTCGCCGGCGCCGGGCCTGAAGAAGCGGGCGTCGCCTCGCGGGACTTAGCGGAGCCGAAACGGGAATTGCGCAGCCGATGAGCAACGTCGTCGTCGTGGAATCGCCTGCCAAGGCGAAAACCATCAATAAGTATCTCGGCAGCGGCTACCGCGTGCTGGCCAGCTTCGGGCATGTGCGCGATTTGCCGCCCAAGGATGGCTCGGTGCGCCCGGACGAAGACTTCGCCATGAGCTGGCAGGTCGAGGGGCGCGGCGAGGCCCGCCTCAAGGAGATCGCCAAGGCGGTCATGGAATCCGACCGGCTCATTCTCGCCACCGACCCGGACCGCGAGGGCGAAGCCATCTCCTGGCACCTGACCGAGGAGCTGAAGCGGCGCAAGGCGCTCGAGGGCGTCACGGTCGAACGCGTCGTCTTCAACGAGGTGACCAAGTCGGCCGTGCTCGACGCCATGCGCCATCCCCGACAGCTCGACCGCGAGCTGGTCGAGGCCTATCTCGCGCGCCGCGCCCTCGACTATCTGGTCGGCTTCACCCTGTCGCCCGTGCTGTGGCGCAAGCTGCCGGGGAGCCGGTCGGCGGGCCGCGTGCAGTCGGTGGCGCTCCGGCTCATCTGCCAGCGCGAGGCCGAGATCGAGGCCTTCCGCGCGCGCGAGTTCTGGAGCGTGGAGGGCAAGTTCCGCACCGCCGCCGGGCAGATCTTCCCGGCGCGCCTGACCGAGCTCGACGGCAGGAAGCTCGACAAGTTCGACCTGGGTGACGAGGCCGCCGCCAAGGATGCCGAGCGGAAGGTCGCCGCCGCCACCTACGCCGTCCATAAGGTCGACCGCAAACGGGCCAGGCGCAATCCCTTCCCGCCGTTCACCACCTCGACCCTGCAGCAGGAAGCCAGCCGCAAGCTCTATTTCGGCGCCGCCAAGACCATGCAGCTGGCCCAGCGCCTGTATGAAGGCGTCGATATCGGCGGCGAGACCGTGGGTCTCATCACCTATATGCGTACCGACGGCGTGCAGATGGCGGCCGAGGCCATCGCCGGCGCCCGCGAGGTCATCGCCGAGGATTTCGGCAAGGCCTATGTTCCCGAGGCGCCGCGCCTTTACAAGACCAAGGCCAAGAACGCCCAGGAGGCCCACGAGGCCATCCGTCCCACCAATCTGGCCCGACGCCCGGACGACGTGGCGCGCTACCTCGACAAGGATCAGCTGCGTCTCTACGAGCTGATCTGGAAGCGCACCCTGGCCAGTCAGATGGCCTCGGCCGAACTGGATCAGGTGGCGGTGGATATCGTCAGCGCCGACCAGACCATCACCTTCCGCGCCACCGGCTCGGTAGTGGTGTTCGACGGCTTCATGAAGGTCTACCGGGAAGACAAGGACGATTCCGACGACGAGGATGCCGAGAAGCTGCTGCCCGACGTCACCGAGCGTGACGCCATGAAGCGCCAGGACGTCCGCACCGAACAGCACTTCACCCAGCCGCCGCCGCGCTTCTCCGAAGCCAGTCTGGTCAAGCGCATGGAAGAGCTGGGCATCGGCCGCCCCTCCACCTATGCCTCGATCCTGACCGTGCTGCAGGACCGCCAGTATGTGCGCCTGGATTCGCGCCGCTTCATCCCCGAGGATCGGGGCCGTCTGGTCACCGCCTTCCTGGAAAGCTTCTTCGGCCGCTATGTGGAGTACAATTTCACCGCCGATCTGGAGAACCAGCTGGACGACATCTCGGGCGGGCGGGTCGATTGGAAAGCGGTGCTGGAAGGGTTCTGGAAGGACTTCTCCGGCGCCGTCGACGACACCAAGGATCTGCGCGTCGCCCAGGTGCTGGATGCCCTGGACGAGCTTCTGGGGCCGCATTTCTTTCCCGATGACGGCACCGGCCACGATCCGCGCACCTGCCCCACCTGCTCGGCCGGGCGATTGTCGCTCAAGCTGGGCAAGTTCGGCGCCTTCATCGGCTGCTCGGCCTATCCCGAATGCCGCTTCACCCGGCCGCTGACCACCGGCGCCGACGGCGAGGACGAGGTTCGCGACGGCCCCAAGGAACTGGGCAACGATCCCGTCTCCGGCATGATGGTGACCCTGCGCAAGGGGCCCTATGGCCATTACGTCCAGCTGGGCGACGAAAGCACCATGCCCGCCATCGAACCGCCGCCGGCGCCCGCCAAGGGCAAGAAGGCCAAGGCGGCCAAGGCGCCCAAGCCCAAGCGGGTCTCGCTCTATCGCGGCCTCGAGCCCGGCGCCCTGACCCTGGAGGTGGCCTGCGCCCTGCTGGCCCTGCCGCGCGAATTGGGCACCCACCCGGAAACCAAGAAGTCCATCAGCGCCGGTGTCGGCCGCTTTGGCCCCTATATCGTCCATGATGGCGTCTACAAGTCGCTGACCAAGGGCGACGACGTGCTGACCATCGGCATGAACCGCGCCATGGAGCTGCTGTCCCAGGCCAAGGGCCGCGCCGGTTCCGGCCCGCTCAAGACCATCGGCGAACATGACGGCAAGCCGGTCACCCTGCACGAGGGGCGCTATGGCCCCTACGTGTCGCGTGACGGAATCCACGCCACCCTGCCCAAGGACAGCGTGCCCGATGCCGTGACCCTGGCCGAAGCGGTGGCGCTGATCGTCGCCAAGGCCGCCAAGGGCCCGGCCAAGCCGGTGCGGGGCAGGAAGGCGGCGGCTCCCAAGGCCGCGGCATCGAAGGATAAGGCCGAGGCCGCGCCCAAGAAGGCGCCGGCCAAGAAGAAGCCGGCCGCCACGAAGCCCGCCGCCAAGAAGGCGCCGGCCAAGGCCAAGAAAGCGGCGGAATAGCCCGGCCGCCTCCCCCACCGGGGGTGTTGTCGGATCGCGGGGCCTGATGCACTATGACCCATCAGTCACCGACGGGTTCTTCATGCCGCCCAGCCTTCCGCTGTTCAAGGTCCGTATGCCGCCGGAGAGCGTGCTGCTTCCCGCCCTCGCCCGGGTGCTGTACAGCGGCCAGATCGGCGAGGGTGAGGCCGTCGCGCAATTCGAAAGCGCGTTCGGGCAGTGGCTGGGCCACGGCACGCCCGTCGCCTGCTCCTCGGGCACCGCCGCCCTGCATCTGGCCTTGCTGCTGGCCGGAATCGGGCCGGGCGACGAGGTTCTCAGCACCGCCATGACCGCCGAGCCCACCAACATGGCCATCCGCCATGCCGGCGGGCTGATCCGCTGGGCCGATGTGGATCCCCAATGCGGCAACGTCACCGCCGCCACCCTGGCCGCCGCATTGACCCCGGCCACCAAGGCCCTGCTGGTGGTCGACTATGCCGGCCTGCCGGTGGACATGGCCGCCATCCGGTCCTTGGCCGATGCCCATGGGCTCAGAGTGATCGAGGACGCGGCCCATGCCCTGGGGGCGCGATTCGGCGGCAAGGGCATTGGTGCCGATGCCGATTTCACCATCTTCTCGTTCCAGGCGATCAAGCATATCACCACCGGCGACGGCGGCATGCTGGTGTTGCGCGATCCCGGGCATCTGAGCCGCGCCCGGCGGCTGCGCTGGTTCGGCCTGACCCGGGGCGTCGCCCGTACCGAAGTGGCGGCCACCGAGGTGGGCTACAAATACAACATGAACAACATCGCGGCGACCATGGGTCTGGCCCAGATGGAAGGGGTGGACCAGGCGGTGGCCGCCCACCGCGCCAACGGGCAGGCCTTTGACGCCGCCTTCTCGGGGCGGGCGGGATTGGCTCCGGCCCGGCTCGAGGCGGGGGCCGAACCTTCCTACTGGCTCTATACCCTGCTCTGCGACGATCCCGCCGCCATCGTCGCCCGCCTGGAGGCCGCCGGGGTGGCGAGCGGCGTGGTCCATCGCCGCAACGACCTGCATCCGGTCTTCGCCGCCGCCCGCCGCCCGCTTCCCGGCCTGGATCGCTTCTCCGCCCGCCATATTCATCTGCCCTGCGGCTGGTGGGTGGGCGAGGCCGAGCGGGCGCGCATCATCGAGGCGGTGACCGGCTCATGACCATCACCGTGCCGCTGCTCAAGGTCGCCATGCCCGATACCGCCCGCGCGGCGGCGGCGCAGGTGTTGGGCAGCGGTTTCATCGCCCAGTGGGCAAAGGTGGCCGCCTTCGAGGCGGCGCTGGCCGGCTTTTTCGGCAATCCCAATGTGGCGGCGGTATCCGACCCGTCGGGAGCCCTGGCGCTGGCCCTGCGCATGGCCGGCGTGGGGCAGGGCGACGAGGTGATCGTCTCGCCCATGGCCTGCACCGCCACCACCATGCCCATCGCCGCCATCGGGGCGCGCCCGGCCTGGTGCGATGTGGACTCCGCCAGCGGCATGCCGGGTGCCGAGCAGATCGAATGCCGCGTCGGTCCGCGAACCCGGGCCATCCTGGTCTATCACTGGTCGGGCGAGGTCGCCGATCTGGGCTCGATCCGGGCGATGGCCGCCCGCCACGGCATTGCGGTGATCGAGGATGCCTCCGAGGCGTTTGGAGCCGAACATGCCGGAATGCGCCTGGGTCATTCAGGTAGTTTCGCCACAATCTATTCGTTCCAGGCGGTGCGCCATCTCAGCACTGGCGAGGGTGGGGCCATGGTTTTCACCGATCCCGCTCAATGCCAAAGAGCCCGGCGGCTGCGTAAATTCGGGATCGACGGCGGCAGTTTCCGCACCGGCGACGGCGAGATCAATATGGAGTCCGACATCCCCGAGCCCGGCCTGTACCTGCCCATGAACGAGGTGGCCGCCGCCATCGGCCTAGCCCAGATGGACGAGATCGAGGCCAGGCTGGCCCGCTATCGGGATAACGGGGCCTTCCTGATGGAGCGGCTGGCGGGTGTGCCCGGCCTCGACCTGCCGCCCCGGCGGCAAGGCGACCGGCCGGGCCTGTGGACCTTTTCGCTGCAGGCGGAAGGGCGGGACCAGCTGGCCGCCAAACTGCGCGGGGCGGGAATCGGCTGTCAGCGCCTGCATATCCGCAACGACCGCTACAGCTGTTTCGGGACCATGGCGGACCTGCCCGGTGCCGCCCGGTTCGAGTCGCGGACCCTGTCCATTCCTTGCGGCTGGTGGGTGGGTGACGAAGACCGCGAGCGTATGGCGGCCTGCATTCGGGCGGGGTGGTGATCCATGTGGAGAGATAAGCCCATTTCCCTGGGCCAACTGGCGGCCGACTTCCCGCTGGGTGTGCTGAGGGACGGAGAGATCAGGCATCTCGGCCTGCTGTCGACGCCGCTGGACGGATTGCTGGTGCCATTGTTCGACGAGGCCTTTGTGCCGGAATTGCTGGCCAGCGACCGGGTGGCGGGGGTGCTGGCCAGTGACGTTCTGGCCGCCGCCGTGCCGGAGCATCTGGCGGTGGCGGTGGCGGCCAATCCAATGGAGATGCTGTTCGACATCCATCACGCCCTCGCGGCCCGGCAAGATTGGTGGTGGCGAGGCTTTGATACGCGCATCGCCGCCGATGCCATCATTCACCCCACGGCCTTCATCGCCGCTCGCGACGTGGTGATCGAAGCCGGAGTGCGGGTCGGTCCCAAGGCGGTGATCCTGGAGCGCAGTGTGGTCGAGGCGGGGGCTTGCGTCGGCGCCGGGAGTATCCTGGGCGGCGACGGTTTCGAGATCCGCTCCCACCATGGCAAGCCCAGCCTGATCCCGCATGTGGGCGGCGTGCGCATCGGCCGCGAGGCGGTGATCCAGGCGGGTGTCACCATCGATCGCGCCCTGTTCGGCGGCTTTACCCATATCGGTGATCAGACCGCCCTGGCCGATGGGGTGCATATCGCCCACGCGGTGCGGATCGGGATGGGGACACGGCTGGCGGCGGGCGTGGTGGTGGGAGGGTCCACCTCGATCGGGTCCGGTTGCTGGCTGGGACTCAACGCCTCGGTCGCCAACGGGCTCAACCTGGGGGATGGATGCTTCGTCACCATGGGGGCCGTGGTCACCCGCGACGTGGCGCCAGAGCAAAGGGTCAGCGGCAATTACGCCACGGATCACGCGCGTTTCGTCGCGGCCATGCGGACGAGCGATTAGGAACGGCCCTCCTTCAGGCAGGCCAGCATGGGGGCCAGACGGTGATCCCAGAGATGCGCCCCATCGTGGTCGGCAATGCCGGCCTGGGCGATGGATTGGGTCTGCCGAGGCGCATCCAGCAGGGCGCGAAGGCGGTCCCGATCATGGCCCCCCCCCTCCAACAGTATGATATCTCCATCGTCTTTCAGACTCTGCCGAGCCCAGGGCGAGGTCTCCGTCGCCACCACGGCGCCGTTGGCACGGGCGTAATGAAGGCGCATCAAGGCGCCCTCGCGCAGGTTGATGGTGTCGTTGAGAACGATGCGGCTTTGGCGGATCAGGGTGATGACATCCATGAAAGGGCAGGGCGGCAGGAAGACGAAATCGGGGTGGGCGTCGCGGAAGGCCTGATCCACCTGACCGCAGACATGGACGCCCAGGCCGGTCAGGCCCGTCAGCAACCGGTGACGGCGCAGGGTCCGGGCGCGGCGGTCGATGCTGCGCGCCATGGCCGCCATATTGCCGACATCGGTGGAGATCCCGTTCGCCGTCAACGCCTGGCGGGTGGCCAGATAGGAATCGTCGGTGCCGGAGAGAACGGCCGCAAGGGCCATTCCGGCAGCTTCGCGCACAGGGGGGGAGGCAAGGCCGTGCTTGGCCAGGAACTCGTCCTCCGGCTCGGGCGTCGATACCGATCCGTAGAATAGGAGACCGATGGGACGGTCGGCCTGGGAGGGGACGTCCGGGGAGGCGGGCGGTCCCGCCTGGGGGAACTCGAATACCCGGCGATCCTCGATGCCCAGGTCGCGCAAGAAGCCGCGATGGCCCGATTCCATGATGCCATAAACTGGCGGAGGGGCCGGGGTGGGACGATAGCTGTGTCTGGCCGCCCCGCTTTCGAAGCGGGCAATGCTGTCGCTCAGGTGAATGGGGTGGTCGAGAAAGATGGTGACCGAGCGCGACGGGAATAACTCGTTAATGAACAGGGTCTGATCGCCGACGCTGATTTCGGGAAATGGGGTGACGAAATTGAAGGTGGCGATGAAGTCCGGCCGCTGTTGGACCGCGTCGGCGCAAAAGGACATGAACCGAGCGGGATCGACGGCTTCCACCACGCCGCAGTCAATCCCGGCGCGCCTGGCCAGCGCGGCGCAGATATCCTCAGCCATGATCGACCAATAGCCACCCGCACCGAAGCCGTAGGACAGACTGGAAGAAAAGAACAACCCACGCGCGCCCATTCGGCTTTCCTCCGAACCATCGGCCAGATCAGGAAGCCCCGACCGACCATGGCGACAAGTATTACATCACGGCCTTACGAAATGGCAGGGCCTGGAGTGCGTCAGCGCTAAGCTGAAGCATCCCAGGCTTCTGGTGCGCATTTCTCGAAAAGCGCCAGATCTCAGGAGGGCTCGGTCGGCTTCGGAGCCGGAAAGAACTCGACCTGACGAATGACCAGCCGTCCGGTCTCGTCCTCCAGATAGACATTGGGGTACGGATCCTCGCGGCAACGAATGGCGTTCCAGAGTTGCAGGCAGGTCATTCCCGCGACCTGTTCCGGCGTCAGGCGACTGTCTTGCGGGGTCAGGCGGCGTCTGGGCGGCGGCCGTCCCTCCGGTTGGGCCGTGCCGGGGCCGAGGGGCCAGGCCCCGGCCAGGACACGGCGCAAAACGACCACCGAGGCGGATTCGATCGCCGCAAGAATATCGCTCAGATGCCCGGCCAGGGAGATCGGCTCCCGGTCGATCACCGGGCCGGCATCGAGGGCGGGTGTGATTCGGAAGAGTGTAACCGCCCCGTTCTCAATACCATCAATGACCTGATGCTGAATGGGTGATCCGCCGGCGTAACTGGGCAGGTCCGAAGGGTGGATGCCAATAACCTCGCTTCGCTCCAGAACGCTGTTCGGCAGAATCCAACTCCATCCCACCAGGATGATCGCGTCGTAAGCCGTCTTTGCCGCCAGATCGTGCAGGGTCTCGGAATCTTGTGCCAGATCCATGGGAAACTCGGCCGAAAGAGTGGCGTGCACTCGCAAGGACCAGTCTCGGTATCCGGCGAATAAGAACCTCACGACGGCACCTCGAAGGGATGGTTGCGATACCACCAGTGGCTATGGGTCAGAAGATAGATGGAGCGACAGCTTGGAATAACCTCTTCCGGGCGGAGCGACCGCCAGCAGAGATGCGGTGACAATCCTTCGTTGACGTATACCGTCTTTCCAAGGATATATTTGTCATAGGCTTGGTATGATATGTTTAGTTTTTGACCCCACTCGGCAAAGTTATCTTCTAATGCTGGCAGTGAGTTGTGTATATAGTTTATATCACGATGGCATGATATTCCAGCAATATCGAAGAAGCTTCTAATGATGGATACTTCTGATTCAAGGACTTTGTAGGGGTCGAGGTTATTTATGGCGGCAAACTCGGCAAAGTTTGTATGAAGGCCGATCTCTGTCCCCGCCGCCGCCGCCTCGCGAAGCACGGTGAAAAGCGGATACGAATAAAGGTTGTACTCTGGTCCCATGACCCGAACATAAACCGTGCTGGCGACACCCAGGTCGCGCTCGACCTCCAGCATGGGGGCAAGGGATGCCGGCTTGGTGTCGAGGTCGTGGCGCAAGATCAGGCGCCGCTGATCCGGGCAGCCAAGTGAGATGAATTCAGCAAGAGTCACCACCCGATAGCCGGCCTCACGGGCACGCGTGATGATGCTGGCATAATATGCAAGTGAGAAGTCCGGTGTAATATCCGTGGACATTTTGACATTCCTCTTGCGGAGGGACTGATAAATGAATGAGAGCGGGTGATATTCGGTGTTCTAGGGCCGGCCTCCCGGTCTAGTCCATTTTCTGGACCTAAAACCGATACATACCGACGAAGATGTCCGGGTGTTCGGCCCGAATACCTGCCGCTGCCGAAGGTTGGTGGCCGATTGGTCGTCGGGGAAGCGGCGTTTGTAGGATTCCAGGGTGCGCCTGTCGATCTCGAATCCCATGAAATGCAAGGCGCTATCATCAAGAAAATCCGGAATGCCGCCCAGCGTCATGCAATGCTCCTGGACATGGAGCAGCAAGTCGCGGCATTCGCCGGCGCTGAAGAAATCGCTCCAGCGTAAAAAATTCGATGGACCACCGGTGCGTTCAGCCGTCATCAGATCCTGCCGGCAGCGGCGGATATTGTGATTGGTGTCGCGGTGACGGGGTGCGACCTCGAGGATGGCGCGATAGAGGCGCAATGCCTCTGGCAGCTGCTCGGCCTGGTGGTGGGAAGCGGCCTGTGCAAGGGCTTCGGCCAAGGTTAGGTCACCGGGCATTTGAATCCTCCCTAAGTCGAGCGGTAACCCAGGGGGGGTTAAAGTTTCTTGAAGACGCAGAAAAAGCCGGGCGGGGCACGATGCATTTGGATCTCAATCAGGCGTTCGCTCAGCCCGACTTCCGCCGCCAGACGGCGGAGATAGGCCCGACTGTGGCAGAATTCACCCTTTAAGGTGACCGCGATGTCCTGTTCGTCGGTCATGGGGTCGACCGAAAAGGCGAAGACGCCCTCGGGCTTGAGGAGCCTGGCCACATTGGTGAAGACCGGACGGAGGTCGGCGATATGGTACAAGACGCAGGCCGAAAAGACGGTATCGAAGCTTTCGCTTATCCCCTCCATCACCGTCACCAGGTCGCCCTCCAGCAACCGATCGTAAATGCCTCTCGCCCTGGCCGCGTCGAGCATGTCGGGACTGATGTCGATTCCCCAGATCGAGGTGGCGGAGGCCGGCATTTTGGTGGCCAGCAGGCCGGTGCCGCAGCCCAGTTCCAAGACCGACCGCAGCCGTCGGGCCGGAACCGCGTCGCCGTAGCAGCGCAGCAGGCGTTCGGTGAAGGAATGATGCAATCCGTTATCGTCGTAGCCTTGGGAAACCGTCTTGTATTCCCCGATCACATCCTTTTGCGTGCAGGCCCCCGTCCAGGGCGTGACATGCCGGGCATAAGCCTGGACCGCTTCCTCGGGCCGCTCGGCGCTGATCAGCGCCGCCGAGAGATTATAGTGGAAGAGGGGGGTGTCCGGGGCTAGTTGGGCGGCGCGCTTCAAAAACGGGATGGATTTTGCCGCCAATTTACGATCCCAAAGGTTAAAACCCCAAACCTGCAGAATGACCTCATCATCCCAAATGAGATCGTGCATCTCCTCGGCCAGTGCCTCGAGGGCGGAGGTATCTCCGAGATTGATGTAGGCGGCCCCCAGGGATCTGACGGTCTCCAAGGTGATGCCGCACCGGAGATCCCTCAGATAGTAGGGAATGGCGCCTTTGAGATCTCCCACATTGCTGTGAAACGTCGCCAGAGCCCGCAGGACGGGCTGGTCATTGGGATCGGCGTCGCACAGCCGCCGCAGCAACCCGACCGAGTCCTCGATCTTACCGACGCGGAACAGCCCAAGGGCCTGTTCGAACATTTCGTCGCGAGACAGCGCGGTCATATACACCTCTGGCAGGAGCCCTCTCCGTCAAGGGGGGGGGAGACGGAACGCCCGAAATCCGACGGAGGTCGAGTATATACCTTAGTCGAGGATCATAGTCGACTTAACTCCCAAGGAGCGGCGGTGCCGCAATCCGGTGGAGATCAGTCTGGTTTCGCCAATTGACCGACGGCTGCCGGCAGAAATGGAAGGTCATTGTCCTGGACGAGCTGATCGTAGACGGCGCCGGCCTGCTCGGTCATGGCCCGCAGGGCGGCCGGCGCGGCAATGGCGCCGAGGGCGGCGTCTTCGAGGTCGCCTCCGTCCTCGATCCGGCAATGGGAAGGAACCGTTTGGGACAAATAGGGATTGGTCTCACCGATATAGCCGGCCCCGTTGGACATGGCCAGAGACGGGCGCAATTCGACCCCGCCGGTGAAGCCGGCCAGATCTCCCAGCAGCAGTTTTGCCCTTTGGCAAATGGCGGCCATCTCCGTAAGCGGCTTGGCACCAAGCAAGGTGATGTTGGGTTGGCTGGCGGCGATATGCTCGGCACCGGTGCCGACGATGGTCAGGCGGGCCTTCTTGAATTTCCGCAACAAGCCTTCCCGGAAATGAGCTCGGGCCAAGGTGTCGGAGGCGCGGAAAATCTCGCTGAACCAGGGAACATCTATGCTGTGGCGTTGCAGCATGGACTTACTGACCAGCAGATACAGAGTCAGTATCGCAGGATCCTGATTGCCTCGGGTGGCCAATTGGGCCTGGGCGCATTCATGGATAAAGTCGACCAGATCGGGATGGCCGCGTGCCGTCGTTACGGCATCCCGCTCGGCCTCTGCCACCGGGGTAATATTGCCGATGAAGAGGAGGTCGATGTCCCGTTCGGCGGGTGCATGCGGCGGCGTGGGATCGCGCGGAAGGCCCCACATGGGAAAGAAGAGTGATGACGGCAGGTGCGATGCCACGGCCGACATGATCTCTTCGCCACGGGCATCGGCGACCACG
Organism: Magnetospirillum sp.; assembly: GCA_016195125.1. GTDB lineage: Bacteria > Pseudomonadota > Alphaproteobacteria > Rhodospirillales > Magnetospirillaceae > Phaeospirillum. Next base: position 1,798 of record JACQAD010000331.1, on the reverse strand, counting down.
CGGATCTCGCGCTCGATGGGAACCTCGCAGATGGTTCCCGCGAAGCGTCCGATATTGTCGACCATGTACGAGACGACGGGGCAATCGACCTGGGTCAACAGCCGAGGCTGTTTGGCCAGGACGTGGCAGACATCGAGTATCCGGTTGATCGTGAAGATGTAATAGGGGCCATGATTTCCCCCGGACACCAGTTCATTGAATTGCCGGATATCGGGCAAGGTCGGAAACGGCCCGACGATTTTCCTGGTGGCGATTCCGTATCGGGCATTCCTCTCGGCGACGACATCGTAAATGTAGTTGTCCCAGCCATTGAAGGTCGAGGGCGCCACGATGTAGCAGATGGGTTGCTCGGACATTGCGGCGATTTCCTGATGGCTGGGGGGATAAGAGGCGATTCCGACTCAAACCAGTGGGAAGCCCCGTTCCGCAAGAATATCGATAATCGTCGCGGCGCGGTGATTCCAGGTGTGGCGCTCGCGGACGATGGCGGATGCCCCGGCGATGCGTGGCTCCATGGCGGAGGCATCGCCGGCCTTGGCCATCAGGTCCGGCAGATCGTCCGCGGCATGGGTGTAAAGCAGGCAATCGCCAAATTCCGCTTCCAGGAAGCTCGATCGGCTGGTGACCACGGGGCAGCCGATCATCGCCGCCTCGAGAACCCGTTCACTGCAGGAATAGTATTCCGGGACGATATTGAAGAGGCACTTGGTCCGGCGCATCAGATCTTGGCAGACCACATTGGGAGTGCTTCCCATGAATCGGGCCCGTTGTCCTGGCTTGGCCAGATGCTCCCAGCCCTCGCCACAGATGATGACGTCATGATCGGCCAGGACGGCAATAGCGTCCTCGCGGACTTTCGAGCGCATATAGAAATCAAATTCGTTCAGTAACCCCACCATCATGGCGAGATTGCTCAGGGACGGGGGGATGGCCCGACGCCCCAATGTAAGAACCGGCAAACGCGGTTCCGCCCGATGAATTTCGATCATGGCGTTAAGCGCCTTGGCGGCGCTGGGATTGCGGTCGCTCCAAGATTGCCGGACCTGCTCCGAGGGCATGGGAATTCCCTGGATGTTGATGTTGTTTCCGATCAGCAACCCATCGAAATCCCTTGGCCCGCCGGCGATCCTGTCCGTTGGTGCCACGGCCTGGCGCAAGACGGCAAAATTGTTTGGCCGCCCAAAAATGCCGGCGGCGGCGTCGAACTCGTTGGTGCCGGTCAGGCTGATGACCAGATCGGGAAAATGATCGAGAAGCTGCTTGTAATTCTGAAAGCCGACAAAAGGCGTATCGAAGCAATAGAAAAATACCGGGACGCGTGACTTTGTGCAGTGTGGGCCAAGTTGTAGGAGGCTTTCTGAGTACAGGTTCATCGATATGATGGCAGCGGTGCTGTTGCTGTCGAATATATTGCCTATGACATCCATTGAGTTTGGTTGATTTGCGTCCCAATAATAAACGTTAAAGCCCATGCCCAGGAAGGACGCTCCCAGATCATCGGTCATCCGTCGGATGACGCCCTGTTTGGTGTCGGCTTGATTGAGGACGATGGCTTTTTGCACGGCTGGCATCCTTGTTGATCGCCGTTCCAAGACAGGTGCCGCCTAGTGTTTGGTGGCAAGTTCCACAAGGGCCTGGCGAACTCGACCGAGAACCTCGTCCCAGTCACGATCATGCCGTCGTCGAAACAATGTGGCGGAGGGGTACCATGGGCTATCCGAGCGGTCGAGCATCCAGCGCCAATCGGCGAAAGCGGCCAGAACCATCCAAAATGGCCGGCCCAACGCCCCGGCCAGAT
>JACQAD010000330.1 GCA_016195125.1 Magnetospirillum sp. | reverse complement strand
TGCGGACCAGCCCCAGTTCCAGCCAGCCGGCGGGGTCGCGGGAATTGATCTTGGTGGCGCGTTCGGCATGGATTCGCGCCTGGTCCAGCTTGCCGGCCTCCCGCAAGGCGGCGGCCAGATTGGCCCTGGTCCCGGCATGATCGCGGCGCAGCTCGGCCGCGCCGGTCAGAATGGCGATCGCCCGCTCGGATTGCCCCAGGGCGCGCAGCACCAGACCGTAATTGTTCAGCGCCACCGCCCAATCGGGACGCAGCTCCAGGGCGCGCTCCAGCATGCGGGCCGCCTCGGAATTGTCGCCCTGCTCGTGCAGAAGGGTGCCCAGGGTGCACAGGGCCTCGGCGTGGCGCGGATTGACGGCGATGGCCCGGCGCCCATGCTCCAGCGCCTCGGCAATCCGCCCGTTGCGAGCCAGCAGGTCAGCCAGCCGGGCATTGGCTTCCGCATGTCCGGGCTCACGCCCGAGAACGGCCCGGTATTGCAAGATGGCGCTGTTGTGATTGCCGGCGCCCTCCAGGGCACGGCCAAGGGCCAGACGCGGCACGGATTGCAGCGGATCGGCGGCCACCGCCTGGGTCAGATGCTCGGCGGCGCGCTGGGCCTGCCCCTGGCGCAGCGAGATCAGTCCCAACAGGTAATGGGCGCCGCCGAAATCTGGGCGCTTATCGAGAATGGCCTTGGCCAGACGCCGCGCCTCGGCAACATTGCCGCCGTCCCAGGCAGCCATGGCCCGGCCGAACACATCGCCCACGTTCATCGGTATCTGCGTCGTCATGTCGTGATCAATTCCACTCCCGGTTACCGAGAATAGGCCGTCTCGTCACAAAGGAGCAACGCGGGAAAACCATGTCTGTTTCTCGGCTTGCGAATAGAAACAACCTCTGTTACATATTCTCCATGGCTAGAAACTGTCGCTTCGCCGTCGCCGTTCATATCACCGCCCTGCTCGCCTCTTCCGGCGATCAGCCCGCCACGTCCGAATGGATCGCGGGCTCGGTCAATACCAATCCCGTGGTGGTGCGTCGCCTGCTGTCGGCCCTGGCCAAGGCCGGATTGGTGGTTTCCACCCGCGGCAGCGCCGGCGGCTCGGTCCTGGCGCGCCCGGCGGAGAAGATCACCCTGCTCGACATCCACCGGGCGGTGGACGAGGACGAGGAACCGGCGCTCCACAACCAGCCGCCCAACCCGGCCTGTCCAGTCGGCCGCAACATCCAATCGGTGCTGGTCCGCGTCATCGAGCGGGCCGAGGCCGCCCGCGAGGCGGTCCTGTCCACCACCACCCTGGCCGAAATCGTCGGAGCCCTGCGGGGTGAATCGACCTGAGCACCCCCTTTTTTTGGGGTTAAATGTAACGGTAACAAATACGATTACAAGGAGAGCACCATGACCTCAATCGCCACCACCATCGCCATCGTCTACCATTCCGGCTACGGCCACACCAAGGTTCTGGCCGAAGCCGTCGCCGCCGGCGCCGCCCAGGAAACCGGTGCCGTCATCCACCTGATCGCCGTGGAAGAGGCCGAGGCCAAGGTCGATCTGCTGAACGCCGCCGACGCCATCATCTTCGGTTCACCCACCTACATGGGCGCGGTCTCGGCCAAGTTCAAAGAGTTCATGGAATGGAGTTCCAAGAGCTGGTACGGCCGCCTCTGGCAGGACAAGATCGCCGCCGGCTTCACCAATTCGGCCAGCCAGAGCGGCGACAAGCTCAACGTCCTGATCCAACTGTCGGTCTTCGCCGCCCAGCACGGCATGATCTGGGTCGGCCTGGACCTTTTGCCCGGCAACAACAATTCCAAGGGCAGCGTCGAGGATCTCAACCGCCTGGGCAGCTTCCTGGGCGCCATGGCCCAAAGCAATGCCGACCAGGGCCCCGAAGGCGTCACCGATGCCGACAAGAAGACCGCCGAACACCTGGGCAAGCGCGTCGCCGAAGCAGCGGCGCGGTGGGCAAGGTAACAAACCGGAGGGCCGCCCCTTGGGGCAGCCCTCCCTCAAGCCGTCAATGCCTTGTCGAGCGTCCGCTTTATCCAGGCCCCGAGAGTCATGGTACGGGGGCGCTTGCGATAATCGCGCCCCTTGTTGCGGTACAAGATGATGAAGGATCGGAAAATCGCCTGTAACTGCAGGGCATTAAAGCCCGCCAAGGGCGTCTGTGCCATGATCAGTTTGGCTTGCGTATGCAGGTCGCGGGACTTGATGGTGCGGAAATAGCGAAGAATACAGCGATCGCGGGCGGGACAGCGCCGCTGTTCACGGCAATTGTCGCATCGGTCATCGCGCCGGCTGGGCGCCAGGGCCGCCGCGCAATGGGCCGCCAGATAATTCAGCCAGTAGCTGTCCAATCCTGGTGAATCAAAGGGCTGGTACAGCAGGACCGCCCCGGCAAAGGCCGCCCAGGTCGCCAACCCGTTGCGGTCACCATAGCCGGAACAGTCTTGGAGAATGACAGGCTCAGAAGAGGCAATGTGAGAGATGCGATGCTCGCCGCAAACTCCCCCAATGGTGTACAAATTGCGGCGCAGTTCGGCCATCTTGGCCGAAACCCAAGCTTGATCCGGCATTACTTACCTTGCCGGGCCTGATTGATTTCTTCCATCTTTTCGCCGAGCCGCAGGGCTTCTTCCTTGGTGGCGGGAAACCCTCCTGCGGCATTGATCAATGCGAAGGCCTCATCAAGGCCCAGAGCCTTGGAAATCGCATTGTCCAAGAGATTACCGGAAGAGACGCCGGAGCTGACCGCCGGGGCAGTCTTCTTCGCCTCTGCCTTCCCTTTACTCGCGGCACCGGATTGCCTCAAGGCCATCGTATTCATTGTTACTGGCTCACCGTGTTCTCAAGAGCTAAAGCATGCATGCGCACAACCGTCATTAGTAAAATACTACGGCACTCCGCATGCATTGGCAAGCTCCCAAATGACGGCCCCAGGCAGAGGGTTTCGGCCCGCGGCACAAGAGGTATTTGGATACCGCTTGATAACGCCTTGTTTCCATAGAGATTTCCCACCGCAGCGCTCAGACTTTCCCGGACAGAAATGCGAAGATGGCCATACTCGGAAATCGTTACATTTCTCTGTCATGATTGAGTGAATACGCAGAACGGAAGAATCGGCGGCTTCGCATCCGCAGCATTACTTAGAGCGCCCCGTATTCGAGCCGAATCGAAAGATCGGGAAACTCCCGAGCCTGAGCGGTGTACGAGCCGCGGAAAAAGCAGAGTGTCCGTTCAGGCCAACGGAAAAGAAGAGGGTGATCGGATTCCGCTTCGGCCCGCTTTCTCTCGATCCATCCCGCGCCGCCGGCGAAGAGGGCGCCCCCTCTCCCGGCGGTTCCTTTCTCGCCTGGGGGCCTCAGCCGTTCTCCGCCAGCACATTTCCGGCCAGGTAAAGCGAGCCGCAGATCAGGATGCGGGCCGGGCCGGGCACGGTGTTGACCAGTTCGGCCACGGCCGCCGCCACACTGTCAGCCGGCTTGGCATCCAGGCAGAAATGCCGGCTGGCCGCCGCCGCGCCGTCCTCGGCCGCCAGGCTGGCCGCCTCGCCGGGAATGGCCACGCTTCGCAGGCTGTGGAAACGGGCGGCCAGGGGCTCCAGATATCCGTCCACATCCTTGGTCGACAGGATGCCGAACACTCCCGCCAGGGGCTTGTCGCGCCACGAGCGGGCGTGCTGGGCCAGGGCCTCGGCGGCATGGGGATTGTGGCCGCCGTCCAGCCATAATTCCCAGCCCTCGGGCAGCATCTCCACCAGCGCCCCCCGGCTCAGGCGTTGCAGCCGTGCCGGCCAGTCCACCGCACGGATGCCCAAGGCCAGGGCGCCATCGGGAAAATCGGGAAAGGGCGGCACCGCCTCGGTGCGGCTCAGGCGCTCGATACAGGCCAGGGCCAGGGCGGTGTTGCGGTACTGGAAGCTGCCCGCCAGCTTCGGCGCCGGCAGACTCCATTCCACCGTCTTGCCGCGATAGATCAGCCCGCCATCGGCGGCGGTGCGGGCGAAGAAATCCTCGCCCTCCCTGATCAGCGGCACGCCCAGCTCGCTGGAGCGGGCCTCCAGCACCTTGGCGGCTTTGCGGCCCTGCTTGGCGAGGACGCAGGCTACGCCGCGTTTCATGATGCCGGCTTTTTCGGCGGCGATGGCCTCGATGCGCCCCCCCAGGAAGCTCTCATGATCCATGGCGATGGGGGTGATGACGGTCAAGGCCGGGCGCTCCACCACGTTGGTGGCGTCCAGCCGACCGCCCAGCCCGGTCTCCAGGATGCAGATTTCGGCCGGAATGCGCGAAAAGGCCAGGAAGGCCGCCGCCGTGGTGATCTCGAAGAAGGTGATGGGATTGCCGTCATTGGCCGCTTCCACTTCCTCCAGCAAGGCCAGCAGCTCGCTATCCGTGGGCAGGGCGCCGGCGACGCGCACCCGCTCGGCGAAGCGCACCAGATGGGGCGAGGTGTAGACATGCGCCCTCAGACCCGCCGCCTCGAACAGGGCACGCAAGGTGGCCACCGTCGAGCCCTTGCCGTTGGTGCCGGCCACATGGATCACCGGCGGCAGCTTATCCTGGGGATTGCCCAGAGCCGCCAGCAGGCCTTGAATCCGGTCGAGGGACAGGTCGATGACCTTGGGATGCAACCGGGTCAGGCGGTCAAGAACGCGATCGATCATCGGAACCAGTCTTCAGGAGCGGATGGGAAGGCTGAAGGTGAAGGAACTGCCCTGGCCGGGAATGGAATCCACCCAGATGCGGCCCCCGTGACGGTCCACGATCTTCCGGCAGATGGCAAGGCCGATCCCGGTGCCCTCGTACCGGTCCAAAGTATGCAGTCGCTGAAAGATCTCGAAGATCTTCTCCCAGTATTCCCGAGCGATACCGATGCCGTTGTCACGAACCGTGAAACGCCATTCACTTCCCATCTGCGTCGCCGTCACATGGATTTCCAGGTTTCGCTCGGACGAATGGTATTTGATGGCGTTGGCGATCAGGTTCTGCAGCAACGACCGCATCTGGGCGGCATCGGCCATCACCACCGGTAAATGGTCGTGAACGACCACCGCGCCCATCTCGCTTAAAGCGGTGTCGAAACCGGCCATGACCTCGGCCAGAACCGTGTCCATGTCCGTGGGCCGGAAGCTGGCGACACTGTGGCCCACCCGCGAGAATTCCAGCAGGCCGGTCAATTGCTCGCGCATGCGGTGAACACCGGCCACCGCATAGTCGATATACTGATCGGCATCCTCGCCCAGCTTTCCTCCATAACGGAGCTTCAGCAATTGCAGGAAGCTGGCCACCGTCCGTACCGGTTCCTGCAGATCGTGGGAGGCTACATAGGTGACCATCTCCAATTCGTGATGGGCACGCCGCAATCTCGCTTCGGCCAGATTGCGCTCGGTGATGTCACGACTGATGCCGATCAGCCCCAGCAAGGCGCCATCGGGGGCGAAGAACCGGGATTTGATGGTTTCCAGCAGCACGTGGCGGCCGTCGGGATAATCGATCCACTCCTCATTGCACGAAGGCTGCGCCGCCGCCATGGCCTCTCGATCCTTCTCCCGATAGAATTCGGCGATCTGGGGAGCGACGAATTCGTCGTCGGTCTTGCCGGCCATCTCTTCCTCGGGACGCCCGCAATAGGCGGCAAAGGCCTTGTTGTAGCCCAGGTAGCGCGAGGACCGGTCCTTGAAGAAAATCAGGTCGGGAATGGAATCCATCAAGGTCCGCAGCAAGGCCCGCTCCTGCGACAGCGCCACATACGGAACCCGCACCCCGGAGACGAACAGGGCATTGTAGATCAGGACATAGGCCACGGCCTTGGCCACATGCCCCAGCAGATTGAACAGATCGGTAGTATCGCCGTAAAGGGTGAGCAACACGCCGCTCAAAGCCAGAATCCAGGCGGCCAGGGCCAGTTTCAGGTCGTTCGCGTCCCCCTCCCGCTTATACCGCCCGACCAGCCGGGTGGCCGCCGCGATATAGACCAAGGCCAAGACATATTCGCAGACGACCTTGAAGGTGGTCAGGCCCATGCCGGCGACGAACGTCCGGGGAAACCAATCGGGATGGGAAAGCCCGCCCACGATCGCCACCGCCGAGAACAGGCAGAGTCCCAACACTCCCCATCCGTACTGGCGACCGCTCAACCTTTGATTGGGCGCCATGGCGGCGAC
>JACQAD010000329.1 GCA_016195125.1 Magnetospirillum sp. | reverse complement strand
GGTGGTCACTCACCACCGCTACTGGTCCGCCGCCGAAGCCGCCTGCCGGGTGGAGAACGGCTTCGCCGGTTCTGCCGAAGACGCCGCCGACCGGCTCGAGGATTTGCTGCGCCAGTCGGTGTCCCTGCGCATGCAGGCCGACGTGCCGGTGGGGGTGTTCCTGTCGGGAGGCGTCGATTCGTCCATCACCGCCGCGCTGATGCGGCAATTATCGGCCGAGCCGGTCCATTCCTTCACCATCGGCTTCGATCAGTCCGGGCTGGACGAAAGCCCCCATGCCCGCGCCGTGGCCGATCAGCTGGGCACCATCCATACCGAGGTCAGGATCTGCGATGCCGAGGCCCTGGATCTGGTGCCGCGCCTGCCGCAGCTCTATGACGAGCCCTTCGCCGATGCCGCCGCCCTGCCCACCGCCCTGCTGGCCCAGGTGACGCGGCGTCAGGTGACCGTCGCCCTGTCGGGCGATGGCGCCGACGAGCTGTTCGGCGGCTATGGCATCTACCGCTCGATCCCCAAGGATTGGCATCGCCTGAACGCGATGCCGCGCCGGTTCAAGGCGGCGGGGGGATTGGGGGCGCGGATGCTGGCGGGGCCGGCCGAGGGGCTGGCCGGGCTGGCCGCAGCCTTCTCCAGGCGCCGCTCCCATCCCGGCTATCGCCTGGGCCGCGCAGCCGAGCGCCTGGGTGCCGGGTCGCTGGCCGAATTGCTGGGCCTGCATTATTCCCGCTGGCGGGGCATGCCGCCGCTGGTTCCCGGCGCGGGCCGGGCCGCCTGCCTGTTTTCCGAGCCCACCCCCGCCACCGCCGATCCGGCCCTGGCCACCATGGTCCTGGATGCCTTGGGCTATCTGCCCGACGATCTGTGCGTCAAGACCGACCGCGCCACCATGGCCGCCTCGCTGGAGGCGCGGTTGCCTTTCCTGGCCCCGGCCCTGGCCGAATTCGCCTGGAGCCTGCCCACCGGGATCAAGATCGAGGGCGATGTGGGCAAGGCGGTGTTGCGCCGGGTGCTCTACCGCCATGTGCCGCGCGCCCTGGTGGACCGGCCCAAGATGGGGTTCGAGGTGCCGGTGGGGCGCTGGCTTCGCGGCAAGCTCAGGGATTGGGCCGACGACCTGCTGTCCGAGGACCGGCTGCGCCGTCAGGGCTTGCTCGACGCCAAGCTGGTGGCCGGCATCTGGCGCGAGCACCGCTCGGGCGCCAAGAACTGGCAGAGCGAGCTGTGGCACGCCCTGATGGTCCAGGCCTGGCTGGGGGCGTGATCAGAGATACGGCGCCGGATCGCTCAGGCCCGCCTCGGCGAAACCCTTGAGGCGGAGCCGGCACGAATCGCAGCGGCCGCAGGCCCGGCCGTCGGGCTCGGGGTCGTAGCAGGTCGAGGTGATGGTGTAATCCACCCCCAGGGCCAGGCCGCGCCGGATGATCTCGGCCTTGCTCAGGTCGATCAGCGGCGTGTGGATGGTCAGGCGCTGTCCCTCCACCGCCGCCTTGGTGGCCAGATTGGCCATGGCCTCGAAGGCCTTGATGTAGTCGGGGCGGCAATCGGGATAGCCGGAATAATCCACCGCGTTGACACCGACGAAAATGTCGGTGGCTCCCAGAACCTCGGCGAAGGCCAGGGCGAAGGACAGCATGATGGTGTTGCGGGCCGGCACGTAGGTGACGGGAATACCCGCCGGAATGGCCTCGTCCAGGCCGCCCTTGGGCACGGCGATGTCCGAGGTCAGGGCCGAGCCGCCGAACACCCGCAGATCGATGTCGGCGATGCGGTGATCGCTGATCCCCATGGCGGCGGCGACGCGGGCGGCGGCCTTGATCTCGACGGCGTGGCGTTGGCCGTAGCGGAAGGTCAGCGCCGCCGGCGTGAAGCCCTCGGCCTTGGCGATGGCCAGCACGGTGGCGGAATCAAGTCCACCCGACAGCAGGACGACGGCAGGTTTCATGCTGAACCTCGGTTCCCGACGACCCGATGATCACCGTCAGCGGCTCGGAGTTGCGGCCAAGGGCCGGCGCGCCTCTCGGTGCGGGAGCCAAGGCGGCCGGAGGGCCGCCGCCCGGCGAATGAGGGGCTCATCACAAAGAAAAATGCGAGGCGATGAACTCGTCGATCTCGGCCTCGGACCAGCCCTTGGCGACTAGCCCGTCGCGGACCTTGGTGATATCGACGTTGGGCCAGGTGTGGCAGCTCTCGATGGTGTGCTTGTCGGCATCGACGATGCGGAAGTCGTAGGGGCGCTTCTCGCTCTGGAAGACGTCGTAATACAGCACCTGATCCACGTGGTTGTCGGGCAGGAAGGTAAGGATGCGCGGCTTGATGTCGTAGAGCTTTTCCGGCCCGGAAATATCGGCCGAGGCGGCGATGATCAGTTCGTCGCCCTTCTGGCAGGTGCGGGCGGCGGCGCCGTTCAGGACGCAGCAGCGCGAGCCCGGCTCGCCGAAGATGACATAGGTGGAAATCCGCGCCGCCGAGTTCTTATTCCAGATGTCGACGAATTCCATGGGATAGATGCCGGCCATCTCGCATTGCTCGGGATCGAGGGTGATCGAGCCGTGATAGTTGAGGTCGGCATTGGTGACGCGAATACCGTGAAGCTTCGCGCGGATGATCTTCATCATGGGGACACCGGAACAATCGAACGAACTGGGGAGTGACCTAAGCCCAGAGCGGGGTGTTCCGCAACACCTTATTGATATGACGGCCCGATGAATCAAGGGGCAGGCCGGCGGATTCCGAGCTTGACGGGCTTGGGCGCGCTGTCGTTTGCTGTGGCTCCGAACCCTTTCCCAAGGAACATCGCCCCCATGTCCGCACCCGCCAAGCCCAGCGGCGACCCCATCGCCGGCAAGCACCAGCTGGTCGAGTACCTGGAATCCGGGTGCAAGCCGAAGGAATCCTGGCGCATCGGCACCGAGCACGAGAAGTTCGGCTATACCCTGGATGACCTGCGGCCGTTGCCCTATGAGGGGCCGCGCGGGGTCAAGGCCATGCTGGACGGTCTGGCCGGTCTGGGCTGGGAGCCGGTGTTCGAGGGCGACAACGTCATCGCCCTGCACGATTACTGCGGCGCCGCCATCAGCCTGGAGCCCGGCGGCCAGTTGGAATTGTCGGGCGGATTGCTGGAGAACATCCACCAGACCGCCGCCGAGGTCACCCATCATCTGGCCCAGGTCAAGCATGTGGCCCAGCATCTGGGCATCGCCTTTCTCGGCGTCGGCTACCAGCCCAAATGGGGCCGCGCCGATACCCCGTGGATGCCCAAGGGCCGCTACGTCATCATGCGCCGCTATATGCCCGAGGTCGGCGGCAAGGGCCTGGACATGATGCTGCGCACCTGCACCGTGCAGGTGAACCTGGATTTCGCCTCCGAAGCCGACATGGTCAAGAAGCTGAAGGTATCGCTGGCACTGCAGCCCATCGCCACCGCCTTGTTCGCCAGTTCGCCCTTCATCGACGGCAAGCCCTCGGGCCTGCTGTCGGCCCGCGCCGATGTGTGGACCGATACCGATCCCCACCGCACCGGCGGCCTGCACTTCGCCTTCGAGCCGGGCATGAGCTTCGAGCGCTACGTGGACTGGATGCTGGACGTGCCCATGTACTTCGTCTACCGCGACGGCAAGTACATCGACGTGGCGGGCCAGAGCTTCCGCGACTTCATGGCGGGCAAGCTGCCCGGCTATCCCGGCGAGTTGCCCACCATGGGTGATTGGGCCGACCACCTGACCACCGCCTTCCCCGAGGTACGGCTCAAGAAATTCCTGGAGATGCGCGGTGCCGACGGCGGGCCGTGGCGGCGGCTGTGCGCCCTGCCGGCCCTGTGGACCGGGCTGCTTTATGACGATGCCGCCCTGGACGGGGCCTGGGAACTGGTCAAGGACTGGACTGCCGAACAGCGCGAGGCCCTGCGTCAGGCGGTGCCGGCCCAGGGCCTGGTGGCCCGGATCGGCGGGCGTTCCGTGCAGGAGGTGGCGCGAGACGTGCTGGCCCTGGCCTCGTCGGGGCTCAAGACCCGGGCCCGGCTGAATGATTCCGGCCGCGACGAGAGTATCTATCTCGACCCGCTGGAGGTTATCGCCCGCACGGGAAAATCCTCGGCCGAGGAAATGCTCGAAGCGTTCCACACCCGCTGGAACGGCGACATCGACCCCATCTTCCGCGAATACGCCTACTGATCCTAAGCGGTGGTGATCGGAACCGATTCCCGCCGCCGCCCTCAAGCGCCCTTGCCTCCCGCGCCATGAGGCGAGGGCCGATTGAAGGGGCTATTCCGGCCAGGTCACCACGTGGTAATCCAGCAGATCGGCGCGGCTTTCGGCGATGACCCGGCCGCGCACCGAGATGCCGGCCTGATGGACGGTATCGCGGTTGCCCGAGACCAGGGGGTGCCACCAGGGCAGCACCTTGCCCTCATAGAGCAGGCGATAGGCGCAGGTGGACGGCAGCCATTGCAGGTTGGGCAGCACCACCGGGCTGAGCTCGACGCAATCAGGCACGTCGTCCCAGCGGTTCTTGTAGTTCTTGCAGCCGCAGGTATGCAGATTCAGCAGGCGGCAGGCCACGTTGGTGTAATGGACCTCACCGGTATCGGCATCCTCGATCTTGTGCAGGCAGCAGCGGCCGCAGCCGTCGCACAGGCTTTCCCATTGCGGGCGCGTCATCGCCGAGAGCGGCGTGGTCCGCCAGAACGGCGGACCAGCCTCGGGCTCCTTAGCCCCGTTCGTGTTGGCGGATGAATTCGCGGACATTGGGGTATACCTCTTCGCGCCAGCGGCGGCCGTTGAAGACGCCATAATGGCCGACTTTGGGCTGAAGGTGGTAGCGCTGCTTGGCGGCATCCAGGTTGCAGCACAGGTCGTGGGCGGCCTTGGTCTGGCCGATGCCGGTGATGTCGTCCTTTTCGCCCTCGATGGTCATCAGGGCGGTGTGGCGGATGGCGCCGGGATCGACCTTGCGGCCCCGCGAGACCATCTCGCCCTTGGCCAGGTGATGCTCCTGGAACACCTTGCGGATGGTCTCCAGGTAATAATCGGCGGGCAGGTCCATGACCGACAGGTATTCGTCGTAGAACTCGCGGTGCTGGGCGGCGGAATCGCCGTCACCCTTGACCATGTTCTGGAACAGCTTGACGTGCTCGCCCACATGGCGCTCGAGATTCATGCTCATGAAGCCGTGCAGCTGCAAGAAGCCGGGATAGACGCGGCGGCCGTGGCCGGCATGGGTCATGGGCACGGTGTGGATGACGGTGCGCTCGAACCAGGAATAGGGCTTGTGGGTGGCGACGTCGTTGACCTTGGTGGGATTGATGCGGGTGTCGATGGGGCCGCCCATCATGGTCATGGAACGGGGCTGATTGGGATTGTTGTCGGCGGCCATCAGGGACACCGCCGCCAGCAGCGGCACCGAGGGCTGGCACACGGCCAGGGCATGGGTGTCGGGGCCGAGGAATTCCATGAAGCGGATCAGCTGGTCGATGTAATCGTCCAGGGTGAAGTTGCCTTCGGCCAGGGGCACATGCCGCGCATCGATCCAGTCGGTGATGTAGACGTCATGCTCGTGCAGCAGGGTCTCGACCGTGCCGCGCAGCAGGGTGGCGAAGTGTCCCGACATGGGCGCCAGCACCAGAACCTTGGGGTCGTTGCGCCCCTCAACCGACCGCTTGAAATGCAATAAGTTGCAGAACGGGCTTTCGAAGACCACCTGCTCGGTGACATGGACGGTCTCGCCGTCGATGGTGGTGGTGTGCAGGTTGAAGGGCGGCTTGGGATAGCGTCTGGTGGTGCGTTCCACCAATTCCGCCGTCGCCGCCACGGTGCGGCCGAATTTGGTATAGGCCATGGGTACCCACGGATGGCTGTACATGCTCTGCATGGCTCCGGCCAGCAGGCGCATGGGAGCGAAGGCGTGGTGGTTGAGTTCGTGCAGGTGGTACAGCATGTCCGTCGATCCCCAGGCTGAAATGAACGGTGGCGGGATGTTTTGTTACAGCCGGGTGACGGTTCCCGCAACAAAATTATTCGGCATTATGATGCATAAATGGCCTTGACCCGGCGCAAAATCCATGGTGCGCCGCAGCATGGCGGGGCTCAGCTGCGGTCGATCAGGTGGACGAACGAGCCCGCTACGTTGCCCGCCACCAATCCGGCAATGCCCAGGGGGGTGCCGCCGGCGTCGGCGATGGCGAACAGGGGGGCGCCCTCCTCGGCCAGGATGCTGGCGTAGTGGAATTCATGGCCCCGGAATCCGTCCTTGGCCGTGCCCAGCACGCCGTCGGCGCACAGGGCGGCGCGGCGATAGCCCAGATGCAGGCGGCGCCGGGCGAAGGAGGTCTCCAGACCCAGCAGACCGGCCATGGCGTGACGTTTGCCCTCGGCATCCTCCAGGCCTCGGCCCAGCACCATATAGCCGCCGCACTCGCCATAGAGGATGGCGCCGCGCTGGGCCGCGCGGCGCAGGCCGCCCAGGAAGCCGTCATTACCCGCCAGCAAGCCGGCATGCAATTCGGGGTAGCCGCCGGGCAGGTAGACGGCATCGCAATCGGGGGCGGGACATTCATCGGCCAGGGGCGAGAACAGGGATAATTCCGCCCCCGCCGCCCGCCAGCTCTCCAGCAGGGCGGGATAGGCGAAGGCAAAGGCGGTGTCGCTGGCCACGGCCATGCACTGGCCCAGCGGCGCGATCAGGGCCGGGCTGCTGCCGCCGCCCCCCAGCCGCGACGGCTCGGCCAGCTCCACCAGGGCTCCCACGTCCAGATGTTCGGCCACCAGGATTGCGGCGGCGTCGAGGAAGTCCTGCAAATCGGCGCGCTCGGCGGCCTGGACCAGCCCGAGATGACGCGACGGCATGGCCAGGGAGGTTTGGGCGGGCAGGAAGCCCAACAGCCGCACCTCGGGGCAATAACGGGCGCAGGCATTGGCGATGGCCGCTTTGTGGCGCTCGCCCGCCACCCGGTTGAAGATGACGCCCTTGATGCGGATGTCGGGGCGCAGGCGGGCGAAGCCGGACAGCACTGCCGCCGCCGAGCCGGTCATGCCACGCCCGTCGATGACCAGGACCACCGGCCAGCCGGTCATGGCGGCCAGATCGGCGCTGCTGCCGTCGGGCTGGCCGGCGGGCACGAAGGCGCCGTCGAACAGGCCCATGACGCCCTCGCACACCAGAATTTCGGCGTTCCGGGCGGCCCTGGCGGCCAGGGCGCCCAGGCTGGCGGGGCGCATGGCCCAGGAATCCAGGTTGTAGCAGGGCCGCCCGGAGGCGGCGGCGTGGAAGGCCGGGTCGATGTAATCGGGGCCGACCTTGGCCGAGCCCACCGCCACGCCGTCCCGCGCCAGCAGGCGCAGCAGGCCCAGGGTCAAGGTGGTCTTGCCGCTGCCCGAGGCGGGCGCGGCGATGATGATTCCCCTGGCCGGCATCACCCCACGTGCTTCTTCAACCCGGCGGCAAGGTCGTCGGCGGACATGCCGTGGGTGAAATGGGCCACGAATTTTCCATCCGGCCCCATCAGGTAAAGGATGGCCGAGTGGTCGACGGTGTAGTGCTCGGGGCTGTCGCCCTTGACCTTGGCGGCGTAGACCTTGAACTCCTTGGCGACCTTGGCCACCTCCTCGGGGGTTCCGGTCAGGCCGACGATGTCGGGTGAGAAGGCGGTGACGTAATCCTTCATCACCGCGACGGTGTCGCGCTCGGGGTCGATGGTGACGAAGATGGGAACCACCTTCTTGGCGTAGGACGGACCCAGCTTGTCCATGGCGGCGCTGACCGTCGACAAGGTGGTGGGGCAGACATCGGGGCAGAAGGTATAGCCGAAGAAGATCAGCATGTAGCGATTGCGGTAATCCCGGTCGCTGGCCGACTTGCCGTTGTGGTCGGTCAGCTGGAACGGCCCGCCGATGGCCGGAATGGCCTTGGCCCCTTCGGAATTCTGACCGCTCCAGATGACCAGGCGGACGCCGATCACGATAAAGCCGACGACGATCACCGCCATCAGGGCCAGCAGGCTGCGTGAGAACTTCATGCCGAATACTCCGAACCTCAGGAGGCGAGAAGCTGCCAGGCCATGAAGCCCAGCATTCCCGCGTTCAAAATCAGCAGGGCCGGCGCCGCCCGCAACAACGGGACTCGCCAATGCGACACCGCCGCCTGTCCCACTGCCGCCACCGCCACCAGCATGGGAACGGTGCCGGCGGCAAAGGCCAGCATGCCCGCCGCGCCGGCGATGGCGTTGCCGCCCGCCGCCGCCGCCGCCAGG
>JACQAD010000015.1 GCA_016195125.1 Magnetospirillum sp. | reverse complement strand
CGACCGCCCAGTAGGTCTTGTCCACCAGACCCTTGGCGAAGAGATCCCCCAGGGCGGCCAGGGCCTTGCGGGTACGGCCCAGGACCAGACAGCCCGAGGTCTCGCGGTCGAGGCGATGGGCCAGTTCCGGCGGCTTGGGCAGGCCGAAGCGCAACTGATCGAGATAGAGCATCAGATGCTCGCCGCCCTGGGGGCCGGCATGGACCGCCAGCCCCGAGGGCTTGTCGAGGATCAGCACCGCCCCGTCGCGGTAAAGAACGCGGGAGACGAGGTCGATGCTCATTCCGCCGGAGCCGCCTCTTCCAGGACCGCCGTCTCTTCCAAGACCGCCGTCTCGGCCAAGAGCTGGCGGCGCTCGGCGGCGATGAAGGTGTAGATCACCGGCAGGACGAACAGGGTGAACAGGGTGCCGATGCTCATGCCCGCCACGATCACCACGGCGATGGAAAAGCGCGAGGCCGCTCCGGCGCCCGAGGCGAAGACCAGGGGGATCAGGCCGGCGACCATGGCGGCCGTGGTCATCAGGATGGGGCGCAGGCGCAGCCCGGCCGCCACCATCACCGCCTGGGCACGGTTCAGGCCTTCGGCCTCTTGGCGCTCGCGCGCCACCTCGCAGATCAGGATGCCGTGCTTGGTGATCAGGCCGATCAGCGTGACCAGACCCACCTGGGTGTAGATGTTCATGCTGGACACGCCCAGCGCCAGGGGGATCAGGGCGCCGCAGATGGACAGCGGCACCGAGACCATGATCACCAGCGGATCGCGGAAGCTCTCGAACTGCGCCGACAGCACCAGGAAGATGATGACCAGGGCGAAGACGAAGGTCAGGGCCAGGGCGTTGCCTTCCTGAACGTATTGCCGCGATTGGCCGGCGTAATCCACGCTGGTGCCCTGGGGCAGCAGTTCGGTGGCCAGGTCGCGCAGCAGGTCCAGGGCCTGGCCCAGGGTCACGCCGGGCATGGGAAAGGCCTGGATGGTCACCGAATTCAGCTGGTTGAACTGGTTCAGCGACACCGGCCGCACCGAGCTGCCCAGGCTGACCAGGGACGACAGGGGAATGGCGACGCCGTTGTTGGTGCGCACGTGATAGCGGCCCAATTGGGCCGGATCGAAGCGGAACTCGCGCGGGACTTGGGGAATGACTTGATAGGAGCGGCCCTGCAGGTTGACCAGATTGACGTAATTGCCGCCGGTCATGGTGGCCAGGGAATCGCCGATCTGCTGCATGGAGACGCCGTAGGCGGCGGCCTTGTCGCGGTCGATGATGACCTGGGTCTGGGGGCTTTCGATCTTCAGATCGGCGTCGATGAAGGCGAACATGCCCGAGGCCTGGGCCCGTTTCATCATCTCGCCCTGAATCTCGTTGAGCTGGCGGTAATCGGCGGTGGACGACAGCACGAACTGTACCGGCAGGCCATCGACGCCGGGCAGGGGCGGCGGCGGGAACACCGAGGCCTTGACCCCGGAGACGTCGTTCAGGCTTTGCTGCACGGCCGCCGTCAGAGCCTTGGCGGCACGCTTGCGCTCGCCCCAGCCGGTCAGCACGGTGCCGCCGAAGCCCTGGTTGATGGCGCCCATGCCGTTGATCAGGAAGGTCTCGGCCGTCTCGGGAAAGGCTTTCAGCTTGGCCGAGACCTGATGCGAGAACACTTCCATGAAATCGGTATTGGCCGAGGCCGGGCCGGTATAGGCGGTGAAGATGACGCCCTGGTCCTCCTCCGGGGCCAGTTCGGTGGGCACCGCCAGGAACAGGAAGGGCAGGCTGCCCAGAACGATGGCGGCGAAGACCAGGGTGGTGGGGCGGTCGGCCAGGGAGGCGGCCAGCCAGCGCTCGTACTTGGCCCGCACCCGGTCGAAGCTGCGGTCGATCAGGGCGGGTAATCCCTTCTTGTCGTCGTCATGGCGCAGAATCTTCGAGCACATCATGGGCGACAGGGTCAGGGCGATGATGCCCGAGACGATCACCGATCCGGCCAGGGTCAGGGCGAATTCCTTGAACAGCGAGCCGGTCAGGCCGCCCATGAAGGCGATGGTGGCGTAAACCGCGGCCAGGGTGATGGTCATGGAGATGACCGGTCCGGCGATCTCGCGGGTGCCCACCAGGGCGGCGTTGAAGGGAGTGAGCCCCTCCTCGATGTGGCGATGGACGTTCTCCACCACCACGATGGCGTCGTCGACCACCAGACCGATGGCCAGGACCATGGCCAGCAGGGTCAGCAGGTTGATGGAAAAGCCCAATCCCAGCAGGAAGATCGTCACGCCGATCAAGGACAGCGGCACCGTCACCACCGGAATGATCACCGAGCGGAGGGAGCCCATGAAGAAGAAGATGACCACCATGACGATGATCGCCGCCTCGACGATGGTGCTGGCCACTTCGTGGATGGCGGCTTCGATGAACAGGGTTGAATCATAGGCGATCTTGGCGGTGAGGCCGGGGGGCAATTGCGCCTGCAGGGCCGGCAGGGATTCGTCCCTGACCTGTCGGATCACCGAGAGGGGATTGGCCTCGGGCGTGGTGTAGATACCGACGAAGATGGCGCGGTCATTGCCGGCGAAGACGCTCATGTCGTCGTTCTCCGGCCCCAACGCCACCTCGGCCACATCGCCCAGGCGCACCAGTTTGGGGCCGTCATGCTTGATGACCATCTGGCGGAATTCGTCGACGCTTTTCAGGTCGGTGTCGGCCTGGGTGTTGACCACATCGTAGGCGCCCTTGGTGGAGCCCGAGGCCGAGGTGAAATTATTGCTGGTCAGGGCGGTCTTGAGGTCGTCCGGCCCCATGCCGTTCTGGGCCAGGCGTTCGGGATCGAGCCAGACGCGCATGGAGAATTTCTGGCCGCCGAACACTTCTGGGTTGGCGATTCCCGGCACCGCCGCCAGCTTGGGCTGGACCACGCGCATGACGTAATCGGTGATCTGCTGCTGCGACAGGCGATCCGAGGAGAAGGCCAGATAGGCCGAGGCGAAGCTTTGCCCGGTCTCCTTCTTGATGATGGAATCGTTGATGCCGCGCGGCAGGATCGAGCGCACTTCGTTGGCCTTGCTCATGATCTCGGTCATGGCGGTTTCCGGATCCTCGTTGAGGCGGATATAGGCCTTGATCTCCGACAATCCCTGTACCGAGCGCGAGGTCAGGTAGTTGATGCCCGCGGCGGTGGCCACCGCCTTCTGGATCGGCTGGGTGACGAACCCCTGGATCAGGTCGGCATCGGCACCGGGGAAGGTGGTGGTGATGGTGATGACGGTATTGGTCATCTCCGGGTATTGCCGCACCGGCAGGCCGAGCAGGGCGCGCAGGCCGATGAACAGGATCAGCAGGCTGACCACGCTGGCCAGGACCGGACGCTTGATGAAGATGTCGAACATCACTGCACCATGGTTTTGGGCTGGGGCTTCAGGGGATCGCCTTCGGCCACCTGGACCTGGGAGCCGTGTTCCAGCTTGACCTGGCCCGAGGTCACCACCTCTTCACCGGCATTGATCCCCGACTTGACCACCACCAGGCCGTCGCGGCGCTCGCCCAGTTGCACGACGTTGCGCTCGGCCTTGCCGTCACGCACCACGAAGATCGCGTCGCCGTGCAGATTGTACGAGACCGCCGAGGCCGGCACCGTCACCACCTTGTCGCCGGCGGGGCGCTCGATTTCGATGCGGGCGAACATGCCGGGCCGCAGGTTGTGGCCGCCGTTGGGGAAGCGGGCCTGGACGCCCACCATGCCGGTCTTGGCATCCACCAGCGGCTCGATGGCGGCGATGCTGCCCTCGAAGGACTGTCCGGGCCAGGCATCGGTGGTCATGCGCACGGTCTGGCCCACATTGACCAGAGCCAGATCCTTTTGCGACACGGTGAAATCGCACAGCACCAGGGACAGATCCTGGAGATTGACGATGGTCTGGCCGGGCTGGAGATATTGGCCCAGGTCGATCTTGCGCACTCCCAACTGGCCGTCGAAGGGGGCGGTGACCGCCTTCTTGGCGATGGTGGCCTGAAGGCCGGCGACCTTGGCCTGCTTGACCTTCAACTCGGCCTCGGCCTTTTCCAGGGCGGCGACGCTGACCGTGCTGGATTTCAGCAGGGCGACGTTGCGGTCATAGGTGGTCCTGGCCAGGACCAGTTCGGCCTGGGCGGAATGCAGATCGCCCATCTCCACATCGGTGTCGAGGCGGACCAGGATCTGGCCCTTCCTGACCTCTTGGCCGGACTGGAAGGCGATCTCCTTGACCAACCCGGACATGGAGCCCGAGATATCGACACCATTGACCGCCTGCAGGGTTCCCACGGCGGGAACCACCGCGCGCCAATCGTCGAGGGCCGCCTTGGCGGTGGTCACCGCCACCGTCGGCTTGGGCATGGTGGCGAAATACTGCTTGATCATGTGGTTCTTGAAGGCCACGAAGCCGAACACGCCTCCGAAGACAAGGCCGGAGCCCACCAGCATGATGATCATCCGTTTGGTTTTCATGGGTCGGCTCCGTCAGCGCAGAAGGTCGAGGGCATGTTGCTTCAGGCGTTCCGAGGCCTCGGAATCGCACAGCTTGATCCCCATCAATCGTTGGAAATAAAGGCCATCCATGGCGGTGCAGATCAGGCCGGCCCGCTCCATGTCGGGGCTGTCGCTTTTCAGGCGCTCGGACCAGCTGTCGTACATGGCCTGAATGGGGGCCATCAGGTCGGGATTGACCGAGATGGCGGCCAGCAGGGCGCCGCCCACCGGGTCGAAGGCGACGCCGCTGGGGTCGAAGCCGGCATGGACCATGGTCCGCGCCCAGCGATAGGGGCCGTCGGGCATGCGTTCGTAGTAATCTCGGCTAAGCTGGTCGCACTGGTCGATCAGCCTTTGCACCATGCCGCGGATCAGATCGTCCTTGCTCTTGAAGTGGTAGAGCACACCGCCCTTGCTGATGCCGGCAATCCGGGCGGCCTCATCCAGGGTCAGCCGCGCCACCCCCTGGTCGCGGACGATGGTCATGGCGGCGTCGATGATCTTGTCGAAAGTGCTGGGACTCATGGGGGGCGGGCCTCGATTACTGTACCGGCTGGACGGTATAGCAAACTGAACTGCCGAGTCTAGTCAGCCAGACGCATAGGTCGGATGCGTCGGCGGTATTACCTTTGAAAAATGCGGGATTTCAGGAGGTTGTGGGCGGCGCTTACATCTTCAACCGCGCCGCCACCTGCTCGAAGCTTTCCACCTTGGCCAAGGGACCGATGGCGGCGAAGGTGGGGGTGCCCGCGAACAGGCGCTTGGCGACGCGGCAGCAATCCTCGGCGGTGATGGCTTCCACCTTGGCGACGACTTCGGCCACCGGGATGGGGCGGCCATAGACCACCACCTGGCGGGCCAGCTGCTCGCAGCGTGACGTGGTGCTTTCCAGGCTCATCAGGATGGAGGCCTTGAGCTGGGCGCGGGCACGCTGGATTTCCGGCTCGTTGATGCCGTCGCCGACCTTGACGATTTCATCGCACATCACCGGGATCAGCTCGGCCACCTCGTCCTCGCCGGTGCCGGCATAGACGCCGAACAGGCCGCCGTCGTTGTAGGACGAGGCAAAGGAATAGATGGAATAGACCAGGCCGCGCTTTTCGCGCACTTCCTGGAACAGGCGGCTCGACATGCCGCCGCCCAGCAGGGTCGACAGCACCGAGGCGGCATAGTAATCGGGATCGTCATAGGCGACGCCGTCGAAGCCCACCACAACGTGGACCTGTTCCAGGTCGCGGTCCTCGCGATAATCACCGCCCACGTATTGGGCCTGATCGGTGATGGCGGGGGTGTGGGGCGGCAATTGCGAGAATGCCGCCTGGGCCGAGGCCACCAGATGGTCGTGGTCGATACGGCCCGATGCCGACAAGACCATGCGCGACGCCGAGTAATGGCCGCGCATATAGCCCAGGACCGAATCGCGGCTCATGGAGCGTACCAGTTCCTCGCTGCCCAATACCGGGCGGCCCAGGGGCTGGTCGGGATAGGCGGTGGCCTGGAAATGGTCGAAGATGATGTCGTCGGGGGTGTCGATGGCCTGGTTGATCTCCTGGACCACCACTGCCTGCTCGCGGGCCAGTTCCTCGGCCTCCAGCGTCGAGTGCTGCAGGATATCGGCGATGATGTCCAGCGCCAGCCCGGCATCTTCCTTCAGCACCTTGGCGTAATAGGCGGTGTGGTCGCGGGCCGTATAGGCGTTGAGATGACCGCCGACCGCATCCATCTCCTCGGCGATGTCCAGGGCCGAGCGCCGCGCCGTCCCCTTGAAGGCCATGTGTTCGAGGAGGTGTGAGACGCCGTTGATCTCGGAGGGCTCGTGACGGGTGCCGGCATCGACCCAGACCCCCACCGATACGGTCTCAACCGTGTCCATGGGATCGGTGACGACCTTGAGGCCGGAGGGCAGGCGGGTCTCGCGGATCGTGCTCATGCGCTTTTCCGGCCGGCGAAGGCCCGGACATAAGATTTCAGCGCCTCGGCATCATTTCCCAGCCGCTCCAGCCGCTCGGGGCGCTCGAACAGGTCCGCCATGTGCGGCGGCAGCGGCGGGCGCAGTCCGGTGGCCTTTGCCACCGCGTCGGGGAACTTGGCGGGATGGGCGGTGGCCAGGGCCACCATGGTGGTGTCCTTGGCGGAATGGCCCTTGAGGCCGGCGGCGACGCCGATCACCGAATGGGGGTCCAGAATCTCGCCGGTGGAGCGCTTCAAGGCCCGCATGGCCGAAAGGGTCGCCTCGTCGTCGAAGCGATAGGCCTCGAACACCGCTCGCATGGAATTCCAGGCGCCCTGGGGCATGACCATGGCGCCATGGGCGCGGAACTCGTCCATCAGCTTGGCCACGGCGGCGCCGTCGCTGTCGAGGGCCAGGAACATCAGCCGTTCGAAATTGCTCGAGACCTGAATGTCCATGCTGGGCGACAGGGTCGGAACCACCCCGTCGGTCTGCATGATGCCGCCCTCGAAGAAGCGGGTCAGGATGTCGTTGGTGTTGGAGCCGATGATCAGCTTGTCCACCGGCAGTCCCATCAGCCTGGCGGCATAGCCGGCGAAGACATTGCCGAAATTGCCGGTCGGCACCGAGAAGCTCATGGGCACGTCGGGGGCGCCCAGGGCCACTCCGGCGGCGAAGTAATAGACGATCTGGGCCATGACCCTGGCCCAGTTGATGGAATTGACCGCCGACAGGTTCATCTCGTCTCTGAAGGCGCCGTCGTTGAACAGGGTCTTCACCAGATCCTGGCAATCGTCGAAGGTGCCGTCCACGGCGACGTTGCGCACATTGGCCGACAGCACCGTGGTCATCTGGCGGCGCTGAACCTCGGACACCCGGCCATGGGGGTGGAGGATGACGATGTCGACGCTGGCGCGGTCGCGGCAGGCCTCGATGGCGGCCGAGCCGGTATCGCCCGAGGTGGCGCCGACGATGGTGACCTTTTGCCCCTTCTTTTTCAGCACGTGGTCGAACAGGCGCCCCACCAGCTGCAGGGCGTAATCCTTGAAGGCCAGGGTCGGGCCGTGGAACAGCTCCATGACCCACTGGTTGTGACCCAGCTGCTTCAAGGGCGCCACCGCCGGATGGGTGAAGGCGCCGTAGGATTCGGCGCAGAGCTTGGATAATTCGGCCTCGGTCAGGCAGCCTTCGACGAAGGGGCGCATGACGCGGGTCGCCAGTTCGGCATAGGACAGGCCGCGCATGGCGCGGATGTCGGCGGCGGAAAAGACCGGCCAGCTTTCCGGCAGGTATAGACCTCCATCGCGGGCCAGACCGGCCAGCAGGACATCGTCGAAATCAAGAACCGGCGCCGCGCCGCGTGTGCTCACATACTTCAAGGGACAGCCTCATCAGGGCGAAACGTAAAAGTGGGCTAGACTAGCGATGCCGGGGCTGGCGAGCAAGCTTGGCGCAAAACAGACTCCACAACGGGATAGGCCTACGGCGCAAAGGGTTAAGGACAAACTTTCGGGTTGATCAGGGGAATACCTGACCATACCCTGCCGCCTGACACATTTAGATACAAATCTAGACCCGCTCATAGGGGCGGGATGCGGGACGGAACCATGGAGGGCGGCGGCGAAAAACGAGTGGTGGCACCGGAGAGCCTGTGGGGGGCTCTGGTGGTGCGCTATCTGTTGCCGGTTCCTTTGGGCTGGCTGTTCGGCCTGGGCACCGTTTTCGCCATTCTCATCGCCGAAGCCGTCTCCGCCGCGATGAGCCTGGCGATGTTGGGCGAGATTCCCGTGGTGGTCTGGGTCTGCGCCCTGGTGGCTCCGGCCGTGGTCGCCCCCGCCGAACTGGCGGTGCTGGTGGCCATGATCGCGCGGACCCGCGCCGAGGTCGCTCGCCGTCGCGAGGCCGAGCGTGATTTGCTCGACGACATCGTCAGCCGCCGCCAGATCGAAGCCGATCTGCGTTCCAGCGAGGAAAAGCTGCGGGCCATGTTCCAGCTGGCGCCGCTGGGCATGGCGCGCAATTCCATGGACGGCGCTTTCATCGAGGCCAATCCGGCCTTCCTGGCCATTGTCGGATATGGCCTGGACGAGCTGCTCCGCCTCAGTTACTGGGATCTGACCCCGGTGCGCTTCGCCGAGGAGGAGGCCGGACACCTGCAATCCCTGGACAGGGTCGGCCATTACGGCCCCTATGAGAAGGAATACATCCACAAGGATGGCAGCCGGGTGGCGGTGAGACTGTCCGGGGTGCTGATCACCGGCAGCGACGGCGAGAGCACCATCTGGTCCATCGTCGAGGACATCACCCAGGCCCGGGCGGCCCAGCGGGCCATCATGGCCAAGAGCGAGGCGCTGGCCCGCTCCAATTCCGACCTGGAGCAATTCGCCTATATCGCCTCGCACGATCTGCGCGAGCCGCTGCGCATGGTCAGCTCCTATGTGGACTTGCTGGGGCGTCGCTTCGGCCCGGTGGTGGGCGCCGATGGCGCCCAGTTCATCGCCTATGCCAAGGAGGGCGCCGAACGCATGGACCGGCTTGTCCTCGATCTCCTGGAATATTCCCGGGTCGGCCGCATGGAAGAGCCGCTGGAACAGGTCTCGCTGGCCGATGTGCTGGCCGGAACCCTGGGCGATCTCGGCCCGCGCCTGCGCGAGGCCGATGGGCAGGTGCGGGTGGAGGGGGACTTGCCGGTGCTGCCCGGCATCGCCGGCGAGCTGGGGCAGCTGCTGCAGAATCTGATCGGCAATTCCATCAAGTACCGCCACCCCGAGCGGTCACCCCGTATCGTCGTTTCGGCGGAACCGGCCGAGGGCGAATGGGTGATCTCGGTGACGGATAACGGCCTCGGCATCGATCCCCAATACCGCGAACGGATCTTCAGGATCTTCCAGCGCCTGCACACCCGCGACAAGTTCGAGGGCACCGGCATCGGCCTGGCCATCTGCAAGCGCATCGTCGAGCGCCATGGCGGCCGGATCTGGGTGGACTCGCACGAGGGGGATGGGCAAGAGGGGGAGGGGGCGGTGTTCCGCTTTTCCCTACCGGCCTGAGCGGCTCGCTCGGCCTGTCATCCCGAGCGGAGCAAAGGATCGTTCAGCCACCTTCGGCGAGATCCCCCGGCTCCTCTCGGCATGACGTAAACGTCGGATCATTCGACGGAACGCGTTACTTCCTGCCCTTGCCCTTGGGGGCCATTTCGGTGCCCAGGGACTGCCACAGCTGGGTGACGATCTCCATGTTGCGCTGAACCACGGCCTGCAGGATGGCCGGCTGGGCGGTGACGAATTGCTGGGGATCATGGATGGCGGCCAATTGCTGGAAGGCTTTGGCGTTGTTCTCGGTGATCTCGCGGGCGGCTTCGAAATTGGCGCGCTGGAACTCGGCGATCTTGCCGAGGAAGGAGGCGGGATCAGCGGAGAAGGCCTCGAACATCTTGGGGTCGAAGGTGGGGAACATGGGCGGGGCCTCCGTCTGACAATTGAAGTGTTAAAGCTTGGCACGTTTCCGGGGCGCGGGCAACGCGGATGGGCATTCATTCCGCTCCCTGCAATTCGGCGGCGAGGCGTTGCTGCAGGGCCTGGGCCTCCTGCTGCTTGTGCCACATGGCGGCATAGCGGCCGTCAGCCTCCAGCAATTGGGCGTGGCGGCCGCGCTCGACGATCCGGCCCTTTTCAAGCACCAGGATCTCGTCGGCATCGACCACGGTGGACAGGCGGTGGGCCACCATCAAGGTGGTGCGGTTGCGCGACACCTCCCGCAAGGATTCCTGGATTTCCTTTTCGGTCTGGGTGTCGAGAGCGCTGGTGGCTTCGTCGAAGATCAGGATGGAGGGCTGCTTGAGGATGGTCCTTGCGATGGCGACGCGCTGCTTTTCGCCGCCCGACAGCTTGAGGCCGCGCTCGCCCACCCTGGTATCGTAGCCCTGGGGCAGGGAGGTGACGAAGTCGTGGATGCGGGCCAGCCTGGCGGCGTCCTCCACCTCTTCCTGGGACGCGCCGGGGCGGCCATAGGCGATGTTGTAGCGGATGGAATCGTTGAACAGGACCGTGTCCTGGGGAACGATGCCGATGGCCGAGCGCAAGGAGGCCTGGGTGATGTCGCGCAGATCCTGACCATCGATGGTGATGGCGCCGCCGCTGACGTCGTAGAAGCGGAACAGCAGCCGCGACAGGGTGCTCTTGCCCGCTCCCGACGGGCCGACGATGGCGGTCATCTGTCCTTTTCGAATGGTGAAGGACACCCCCTTCAGGACATCGCGATCGACGTAGGAGAACGTCAGATGCCTGCACGAGATCTCCCGCGCAAT
>JACQAD010000328.1 GCA_016195125.1 Magnetospirillum sp. | reverse complement strand
GAGAGGAAGAGTAGAGGCCGCCCGGGTCTAGCCCTCTTGCTCCTCCGTCGCCGCCGGCGCCGCCGGTAGCAGGATGTGGACGGTGGTACCCTGGTTGGGAACCGAATCCAGCCACAGCCAGCCGCCATGCATCTTGGCCACCTTCATGGCCGAGGCCAGACCCAGCCCGGCGCCGGGGAAGGTGGAGCGGGAATGCAGGCGGGAAAACGGACGGATGATGGTCTGCAGGTATTGCGGATCGATGCCGATACCGTTATCGGCGATGTCGATGCGCCAGCCATTCTCCTCGTGCTCGGCGGTGATGGTCACCCGAGGGGCGGTTTCGGGCCGCACGAACTTGATGGCGTTGCTGATCAGATTCTCGAACAGGATGAACAGCAGCACCGGATCGGCGAGAACCACCGGCAATTCACCCACATCGAACTCGGCCTTGCTGCCCGTGGCCATGGCCCGGCAATCGGCGATGGCCTGATCCACCACCCGACGGCAATCCACCGGCGCGAAGGCGGCCATGGGGCGGTTGCTTCGGGTATAATCGACCATGCCCTTGACCAGCAGGTTGAGCTGGTTGGCGCCCTCTTGGATGAAATGCATGGAATTGAGGGCCCGCTCCGGCAGATCCGAACCGAATTCCCGGTCCAGGCGCTGGGTATAGGCCAGGATATAGCGGATCGGCTCCTGCAGATCGTGGGAGGCGGCAAACAGCATGCGCTCCAGTTCCGACTTGGCTTCCACCAGGAGGTCGGCGCTTTGCTTCTGGACGGTGACGTCGCGGATGGACGAGCGCGACCCCAGGGGCTCTCCGGCATGATCGAAGATGGGTTGCCAGGACATGGCGACCCAGATGATCTCCCCCGATTTGGTCTTGACCCGGAATTCCACGTCCTGCCCCGATTCCCCGGCCTTGGCGGCTTCCAGGTGCTCGCTCACCATGGCCCGGTCGTCCTCGAGGACGATGGGCAGGGGAAAGTCCGCCATGGCGTGACATTCGGTGACGGCATAGCCGGTGATCCGTTCCACCGCCGGATTGACCCAGCGCAGACTGCCGTCGCTGCCGAACCAGTTCTCCCAGGCATAGGTGTAATCGGCGATGGCGCGGAAACGGCGCTGGCTTTCGTCGAGATCGAGAATGCGCGATTCCACCGCGCTGGACATGGTGTTGAAGGCCTGGGTCAGCACTGCGATCTCGTCACGTCCCTCCAGCTTGAGGCGCAACGAGAAATCACCGCTGGCCACCTTCAACGAAGCGCGGGTGAGCAAATCCAGGTGCCGGGTCAGCCAATAGCCGATGGCGGCCAGCAGACCCAGGGTCAGCACCACCTCGACGATGGCGATGGCGACGCTTTGCTGCAGCAACTCGCGCCGGGCGACGCTCATGAAGGTGGTGTCAAGACCATAGCGGGCCTCGCCATAGCGCTGGCCCAGATAGGTGATGTCGAAGGCGCCGTGATACTCGTCCAGGTCGGGCGAAAGGCGGCGCTCAGCCTCGGGCAGCGGCGCCGCCGCGTCGCGGCCCCAGACCGCCACCACCTTGCCGGCGGAATTGGAGACCACCATGTAGGTGACGCTTTTCGCCGCGCCCCAACCCTCGATGATGCTTTGCAGCGCCGCATAGTCGCGCTCGGCCAGCTGACCGGCCAGGGTGATGTTGAACGAGGCCTCCTGGGCTTCCACCCGAGTCTGGGTGTTGCGGCCAAGATGGGTCTGGATCAGGCGGGCGCCATTGGCCACCAGCAGGGTCAGCATCACCATCTCGATGAGGACGCTGACCAGCAGCAGCCGCAAACGCAGCGAGTTGATCGGACGAACCGACGGTGGCCGCTGATATCCCGGGCTCAATTGTTGCCACTCCTGATCATGTTGGTCACCAGATCGGCATAGGGGCGCGCCGTCTCGATATCGGAAAACTCAAGCGGAACAAAGCCCAGAAAGCCTGATGCCTTGAAGAAATCCTTCCCCAGATCGGTTTCGCCGAACCGGGACAGAGAGGTCCGAATCTTGTCGATGGTGTCACGCCCCAGCCGGGTATGGGCCATGGTAAACTGATGGGGAACGCTGAGACGGCATTCGATGGTTTCGACCCGGCTCCTGATTTCGGGCGGAACCTGGGTCAGCGGCGAGCGGCCGCTGATGGCCGCGTCGGCGTCGCCGATGGCCACGGCCCGGATGGCGGTCGAATGGTTCGACGCCTCGATCAAGGCGTAATCACGGCCCGCCTCCATGGAATAATCCGAACGCAGCCAGCTCTCCGCCACCACCGACAGGGCGGTCAGGCGATCGGCGGTCAGAACGCGCTTGCCGCGTAATTGCTGGGCCTGCCGGATGTCGCTGCCCTTGGGCACGATAACCAGCGGCCGCAATTCCAGCTTGTAGCGGAACAGAGGGACATAGCCGCGATCAAAGGCCAGAACCCCGAAATGGGGGGCGGCGATGATCATGTCGAATTCCTCGGCCTCAACATCGGCGAAGTAGGTATGGAAGCTGGAGGCCGTATACAATTCCACCTTCCGCCCCAGGCTGTTCTGCAGATGCAGCCGCAGCGGATCGTAAAGGCGGAGCAGGCTGAGGGTGGCGATGGTCGGCAACAGACCGATGCGCAACGGCGGCGCCTCGGCCCGGGCGATCCCGGCATGCCAGGGCGCCCCGATCAGAAGTGATGCCATCAGTACGACAGCGATAAACCTGCCCAATCCCGGGATCATTCCGAGCCCCCAAACGCGGATTGTCACAATAGCATGGGCGAGTATACCCGCCAATGAATTGAATGCCGACACCCCGGAACGCGGCGTCGGCCGCTGCCGCAGACTTTGTCATGACCAATAGCGTGCGGATTTGCATAAACTATTAAAACATATGGCGTAGGGTATAAGGTGCGGTAAATGCTTTAAGTCCTTGCCGCACTGAGCCAAAATCAGAGGTTGGGGCTGGGGAAAACCCCACTCTGGCGGGCATGAGTAAAGATGAGTCGCAAGACACAAAAGAAGTGTGCACAGAGTACGAAGCGGGGGGCGAAGGCCCCGCGCTGGCTACTGCGCCGCTCGTGTGCGCTTGCGCTGCGCCGGTTACCGCCATTAGAACGCCTCGACATCATCAAGTCCCGCATGCACGGCCCGGCCGCCCCCTCTCACCTCGAGAAAGCCGGCGCCGTCATTCCGGCCGCCCCCGACCCGGGCCTCGACCTGGGCTTACGCCTGGGGGCGTGGCTGGCCATTCGCAATCAGGTTGCCGGCCTGGTCATGCCCAATGAAGGCGCCGGGTTCTTCTCCCTGCTGCGCGGCGGAGCCAAGGCCGCCCTGGCCATTCTGGCGGGGGCGACACAAGCCGTCTTCCCCGATGATGGGCGGGTCGCCGGTACCCTGCGGATCATCGCCACGCCCTGGACGCGTCTGGTCGCCAGCTTCAAGGCCGCCTTCGCGCCGGTGACCGCCGAGGGGGACCGCCAGCGCTCCCAGGCCTTCCATGGCCAACCTCGGGTCGAGACCAAGGCTGCCCAAACAATTCCCGCCGCCGAAGCCCGGCTGGTCATCGAAGCCGCCCTTGCCACCATGCCCGACAAGGGTGATCCGACCCTGCCCGAGGATCTGTCCACCCTGGCCATCCTGCTGGGCAGCCCTCCGCCCCGCGACGATTTCAAGGCATCGGACATGGTCCGCGAATGCTTTGCCGACCATGGGATGAACGGCTCGCAAAGTCGGGCCTTGCTGGCCGTTGCCAAGTATCTCTCCGCCGAATTCGGCCTGCCCACCCGCCTGCCCCTGACCACCGCCAAGGCTTGGCGGATGCTCGATCCGGCCCTGTTCGAGGACGAGATGGCCGGGCAATTGGCCGCCATCGATTCCTTCATCGCCGATTGGCAGAAGACCCAGCAATCATTCCTTTGCCTGGAATTCGGCGAGATCGAGCTGATCGAGTGGCTGTTCGAATCCCTGCATCCTGGGCGTCATGCCGAGGTTCTGACCGAGGTCATGAACTTCAAGGTTCTATCCAACCGGCGCCAGGGGATCTTGCGGCGTATTCCCCATCGGGTTCGCAAGTTCGTCAAGGATTGCGGCGGCCCCAGCCCCGACGCCATTTCCTATGTGGTGGGCACCCGAACCTTCCTGCAGCGGGCGGCCGGCCATGGCTACCCGCCCATCGCCGACGCCGCCACCGCCAGCCTGGAGGAGGTGGACAAGGTTCTGGAAAAACTGCGGCCGCCCCCGCCGCCCGATGCGGCCGGCATGGGTGGCGACGGGCAGGCCCTGGCCCGTATCACCCCGGTCAAGATGCCGGCATCGGAATTGGCCGCCGCCGCCATGGCCGGAAGCCGGCCACCCGCCGCACCAGCCGCCTTGCCGCCCACCGCCGCCCCGCCGCCGCCGCCGCGCCCGCCGCTGGCCGCGCCGGTTCAACCGCAACCGGTCACCGCAGCCCCCCTGCCCCCACCCATTCCGCCCCCCTCCCCGGCCGCCGCCTTACCCGCCATGGCGCCGCCGCCGTCGCAATTGCCCGCCACCATGCCCACCGGCATGCGTCCGGCGACGGTGCGGCTGCAGGCCAAGCACCTGCATGCCGGCGCCGAGCTCACCATTCCGTCCCGCTCCAGCGGCCGTATTCCCCTGGGCCGTCTGCTCAGCGCCGGTCATCGCCCCCTTGATCCGGTCAAGGCCATCTCGGTCAAGTCCGCCCAGACCAGGCCGGGGATGCCCGACCATCTTCCGGCCCCGGTGAACGCCGTCATTCCTCCGGCCCTTCCCGCCCCATCTCAGGCAAAGCCGGCGCTGCCCCTCGCCGGTACGGCGGCGCCGACGCCACCGCCGGCGACCGGCACCATCGGCAAGGCGACCGGACGGATCTCGCTGCCCATTCCCGGCAGGCCCGCCGCGACCGCCGCGGCGCCGCTCACCCCACCTCCCTTGGCCGCCGCCGCCCGACCGCCGGCGCAGGCCACCGGTCGGATCGCGCCGCCCCGTCCCGCCGCGCCCCACCCAACCATGGCGGTCGCGGCACCGCCGCCGGCGCCACCGGCCGGAACCAATGTCACCAAGCTGACCGTGGTGCCCAAGCGGCGTCTGCCCATCACCCAGAACCTCAAGCGCCAGTCGGTGCTGCGGGTGTTACGGGGCGAGGATGCCGAGACCATCGCCCAATCCATCGGCATCAGCCGCACCAAGCTGGACGATTGGGTGGACAAGTTCGTCACCGCCGGTGCCGGCGCCCTGACCTCCGCGCCACGCAAGCGCAAGGCCGAGGAACTGACCGTGGACACCCTGCGGACCAAGCTGGCCGAGGTCTTGGCCACCGCCCAGATGATCGAGCGGGTCATGGAGGCTTCGCTGCCGCGCCGCCCCATGTTGCTGGCCCCGCCTCAGGAGACCCCTCCCCACCGCCCTCGTAAGAAGCAGGGCTGACCTCTCATTTCCGGTTATCCCGACCGGACGCCCCGGCCTTATTCTAGTCCGGTATTCCTTGGCACGGGGGATGCCGTGTTCGCCAAAATCACCGCCTTGACCCTTCTGTCCCTGGTTCTGCTTGGCCCTGGCGCCGCCTCTCGGGCCGAGGACGCTCCCCTGGCGACGGTTGTACTGTTCGATTCCGTCTGCCTCACCTGCCATGAAGGCGAATGCAGCGGCCGATTGGCGCTGCGCGAGGGGCACAGCCCGTCAGGCCTGGCCGGGCATGTGGCGGGTTACGCCGGTGCCCAGCCGGATAAAACGGTGTCCCAACTCAGGGATCTGATGGGCCGCCTCAAGACCCAATGCCGATTGCCGCCGCCGCCGCTGGCCGTGCCGGCCGATGGGGTC
>JACQAD010000372.1 GCA_016195125.1 Magnetospirillum sp. | reverse complement strand
GTCTCGGGCGCACTCACAAGGGCAACGACTCAATCCCCGGCGGCCAGATCCCGCAGCTTATCGGCCAGTCACGCCACCGGCCGTTCCCATCCCGCCTCGGGCGGGCGCCGGAACAGACGAAAGCCCGGATACCAGGCCGAGCCGTCCCCGTCCAGCAACCAACGGAAATCGGGCACCGGCGGCAACAGCAGCCAGACGGGCTTGCCCAGGGCACCGGCCAGATGCACCACCGCGGTATCCACCGAGATCACCAGATCCAGTTCCCCCAGCAAGGCGGCGGTGTCTGAGAAATCCGCGCACAGATCGGCGGCATCAAGAACCTTGTCCCCGGCCGGGCGCCCCAAACGGGCGGCGACGGCGCCCCGCTGCAGCGAGTAGAAGCGCACGCCCGGCACGTCCAGAATGGGCTTGAGCTGGTGTGCCGGAATCGAGCGGTTCCAGTCATCGCCATGGGTCGGGCGACCGGCCCAGGCGATTCCGACTTTGAGACCGGCCTTGCCCCCTTCCGCCGCCTTGGGCAGGCGAAAGCGTGTGCCCGTCGGCACCGAAAGATAAGGAAAGTCGGTCGGAATGGCGGTATCGGCCAGCAATCCCGGCAAAGACAGCAAGGTGACGGCACGGTCGAATCCAGGCAGGGGACCAGTCTCGGCGACCACCGCGTCCAGGCCCGGGGCCGTTTCCATCAAGCGCAGCAATTCGGGCTGGCAGGCCAGGATGACCCGGCTCACTCCACGGCTTTTCAGCAGGGGGGCGTAGCGGACGAATTGCAGCGTATCGCCGTAGCCCTGCTCGGCCTGCAGCAGTAACGTCCCGCCCTGGGGCAGATCCGCGGGAAGTGGCTCGCCCGTCCAGGCCTGATCGCGGAGATAGGCCGGCAGATTGGGATGATCGCGCCACCGCCATTCATATTCCCGCCACCCCTCCTCCATCCGTCCCGACAGCAACAGATTGAGAGCGAGGTTGGTGTGGAACTTGGCGCCGTTCGGGTTCATCTGGATGGCGCGCCGATAGGCGGAATCGGCTTCATCCAGGCGCCCCTGGCGATGCAGGGCATTGCCGAGATTGCTCCAGGTCTCGGCCCCCTTGGCACCAAGGGAGATGGCGCGGCGGTGGCAGGCCTCCGCCTCCACCGCCCGCGCCGTCCCTAAAAGGGCATTGCCGAGATTGTCCTGAATGGCCGGAGAATCCGGGCGGACCAGGGAAGCGGCCTGCAACATCGCCACGGAATCCTCGCGCCGCTCCAGGCGTTCCAGAGCCACCCCCATATTGTTGAGCAGGTCGGCGGGGTTGGGGTCGCTGGCCAGGAGGGTGGCGGCGCGATAGGTGTTGAGCGCCTCCTCGTGGCGTTTGTGGGCCATCAGCAGGGCGGCCATGACCATGCCCGGCCGGGGGTCGCGCGGCATCAACCGGGCCGCACGCCGCAGCGCCTCAAAGGCGCCCTGCGCCTGATCGGGAAGCGTCGCCAGCACTTCACCCAAGGCCAGCCACCCGTTCCCCATATCCGGGTCGAGCCGCACCGCCTGTTCCAGACCGGCCCGCGCCGGCTCGGGCTGCTGCGATCTCAGATGCACCATGGCCAGGCAGAACTGGGCATCCGCCAGGCCGGGGGCCAGTTCCACCGCCCGCAAGGCGATGGAACGCGCCTCCTCCAACTGGCCCATCCGCAACCGATGCAGGGTCAGCCGGGCCAGAATGGCCGCGTCATTGGGATAGCGCGCCGCCAATGAGGTCAGAAAGCCTTCGTCGTCACCGTCCATAACGTTGCGTCCCCCTGGCCATGACCTTGCGCCCCCTGGGCCGTCGCGTTGCGTTCCCTTGTGTGAAAATGGCCTCACCCCCTACTTTAGCTGATTCACAAGCCCTTCAATCCGGTGTATATCAGACCCGTAAATTGGGGGCCAGCCACGTGCATATATTGGGCCGCGTTCAGGAAAACGCCTACAACCTCAAGCGTTTTGCCTTGGCTACGACCATCTTCGTCGCGTTAGCGGGGGCAGCCTATGCGGGCAGCCTCGAGGATGAGATGCGCGATCTGGTCACCAACCACCCGCAAATTCAGTCCAAGGCCAAGGCCGTCAATTCCGCCGGCGAAGGCATTCGCGCCGCCCGGTCGGGCTATATGCCCACCGTCAAGCTTAATGGCGACCAGGGCCACGAATACATCGATTCCCCCGACCGCCGCAGCACCCAGAACAAACCGTTCATGGACAAGCGCAATACCGGCGGCCTGACCGTCACCCAAAAGATTTTCGACGGCTTCGCCACGGATTCCGCCGTCGAATCCGCCCAAAGCACCCGGAAGGTTTCCGAATCCGATCTGCGCGCCACCCGCCAGTCCACCTTGCTGGAAGGCGCCATCGCCTATCTGGACGTTCAGCGCAGCACCAAGCTGGTCGCCCTGGCGCGCGAGAACGAGCGCAAGATCGCCGAGCAGCAGAACCTGGAAGACGAGCGGGTCAAGAAGGGCTCGGGCATCGCCTCGGACGTGCTTTCCGCCAAGCAGCGCCTGCAGGTTTCCAAGGAACGCCGCGTCAATTTCGAAGGCCAGTTCCACGCCGCCGCCGCCAAATACTCCCAGGTGTTCGGCCACGCCCCCGAGGTGGCCACCCTGACCGATCCGCCCCTGCCCCTGGATTTGATTCCCGAAACCATCGAGGAATCCCTGGACACCGCGGAAAAGGACAATCCCTCCCTGGAATCCGCCAGCGGCGCCATTGAACTCAGCAACGATCGCCGCCACATCGCCCAAGCCGGCTATTGGCCGACCCTGGACCTGGTGGGCAAGGCCGATTACGAGCACGGCAAGAACGCGACCATCGGCGTGCGCCGGGACTGGTCGCTGATGCTGGTGGCCAATTGGGAATTGTTCTCGGGCTTCAAGACCGACGCCGCCGTGGCCCAGGCCTCCTGGGATCATGGCGCCAGCAAGGACAACCGCTACCACACCAGCCGCAAGGTGGCCGAGCAGGTCCGCACCGCCTGGCACAAGCTCCAGACCGCCAAGCAGCGCCTCGACCTGCTGGAAAACGCGGCGGTCCTGGCCGAGGAGGTGTGGGAAGCCACCAAGAAGAAGCGTGAAGCCGGCAAGGCCACCGTGACCGAGGTTCTCGACGAGGAGACCCGGATCAACGATGCCCGCATCAATTACACCGGCGCCTATTACGACATGTATCAGGCCTCGTACGAATTGCTGGCGGCCATGGGTCGGCTGGAGGTGGACAATCTCAGCCGCGCCAAGCCCGCCACCTCGCTGGACGTGTCGCCCATGCGCTCGGGCGCCTATCTGATTCCGGCCAACCCTTCCCCCCGTCCCGCCACGGCCCCTTCTCCCGCCGCCAAGGTCGCGGCACCGGTTGCCGCCCCGCCGCCGGTCAAACCGACGGAGGCTGCCGCTGGTTCACCGGACAAGGCCGCCAAGGCCGCCGACCTTGCCGTGATGGAGCGGGTCCGCGAAGTGGTGGCCGCCCAGGACACCAGCTTCTGGCAGGTCCGCTGAGCCTTATCGGCAATCCGATGACCTAAGACGCCGCTGGAACGCGCCTTACAGCGCGTTCCAGATCTCGCGGGCATATTCGGCCACGGTGCGGTCGGACGAGAACTTGCCCATGCGCGCCACGTTGAGGATGGCCTTGCGGGTCCATTCCTGGGGATCGCGGTAGGTCTGGTCCACCTTTTCCTGGGCCGCCATGTAGCGGGGGAAATCCGCCGACAGCAGGTAGTGGTCGCCGCCGACCGTCAGGATGTCCACCAGTTGCTTGTAGCGGTCGGGCTGATCGGGCGAGAAGAAGCCGTTGCCGATCATCTCCAGCGCCCAGGCCAGGTCGGGATCGGCCTTGACCGCCGCCACCGCGTCGTAGCCGTCCACGCGGGTACGGGCCACTTCCTGGGCCGAGAGGCCGAACAGGAACATGTTTTCCTCGCCCACCTCCTCGCAGATCTCCACATTGGCGCCGTCCCAGGTGCCGATGGTCAGTGCCCCGTTCATGCTCATCTTCATGTTGCCGGTGCCCGACGCCTCGGTGCCGGCGGTGGAAATCTGTTCCGACAGATCGGCGGCCGGCATCACCAGTTCGGCGGTCGAGACATTGTAATTGGGCACGAAGACCAGCTTGAGCTTCGGCCCCACCAGCGGGTCGTTGTTGACCACCTCGGCCACGTCGTTGACCAGCTTGATGATCAGCTTGGCGATGTGATAGCCCGGCGCCGCCTTGCCGCCGATGATCACGGTGCGCGGCACCGGATTGAGCAGCGGGTTGGCGCGGATCCGGGCATAGCGCGTCACCACGTGCAGCAGATTGAGCAGCTGACGCTTGTATTCGTGGATGCGCTTGACCTGCACGTCGAACAGGGAGTTGACGTCGACCTCGACTCCCAGGCGCTGGGACATCATGGCCGCCAGGCGTTCCTTGTTGGCGCTCTTGACCGCGGCGAATTCCTTGCGGAACAAGGCATCGTCGGCCAGGGGCTCCAGCTTGCGCAACTGGTCGAGATCGGTGATCCAGCCATTTCCGATGCGCGCGGTGATCAGGTCGGCCAGTCCCGGATTGGCCGCCAGCAACCAGCGGCGCGGCGTCACGCCATTGGTCTTGTTGGTGATCTTGCCTGGACTCAGGTGCTCGAAATCCGAAAAGATGGTGCTTTTCATCAGGCCGGTATGGATGGCGGCGACGCCGTTGACCTTGTGGCTGCCCACCACCGCCAGATGGCCCATGCGCACCCGGCGGTCGCCACCTTCGGCGATGATGGAGACCCGGCGCAGCAACTCGGTGTCGCCGGGATGGCGATAGCGCACGCCCTGAAGGAATTCGTGATTGATGGCGAAGACGATTTCCAGATGCCGGGGCAGAACCCGCTCGAACAGATCCAGCGACCAGGTCTCCAGCGCCTCGGGCAGCAAGGTGTGGTTGGTGTAGGAGCACGAGCGCTGAGTCAGATCCCAGGCCCGGTTCCACTCGATCTGATGCTCGTCCACCAGCACCCGCATCAACTCGGCGACCACCAGGGCCGGGTGGGTGTCGTTGAGCTGGATCGCCACCTTTTCCGGCAGCATGTTCCAGTCGGAATGGCTTTTCCTGAAGCGGGCCAGGATGTCCTGGATGGAAGCGGCGACGAAGAAGTATTCCTGCTTGAAGCGCAGTTCCTTGCCGCGATCGGTCATGTCCGAGGGATACAGAACCTTGGACAGGGTCTCGGATTCGTTCTTGTCGCGCACGGCCTCGATGTAATTGCCGGCATTGAAGTATTTGAGGTCGAACTCACGGGTCGACTTGGCCGACCACAGGCGCAGATTGTTGACCACCTTGCCGCCATAGCCGGGGACCGGCACGTCGAAGGCCATGGCCATCACTTCCTCGGCATCGACCCATTGCGAGCGGGTATGGCCCAGCACGTCGCGGAAATGGATGACGCGGCCGCCGAAGCGGACGGGGAAGATAACGCCGGGCCGGGGAAACTCCCAGGGATTGCCATAGCGCAGCCAGTTTTCCGGGCTTTCCACTTGCCAGCCATTATCCACATGCTGGGTGAACATGCCGTAATCGTAGCGGATGCCATAGCCGAACCCGGCGACACCGATGGTGGCCATGGAATCCAGCAGGCAGGCGGCCAGGCGGCCCAGACCGCCATTGCCCAAGGCGGCTTCCACTTCCCAGGCGGCCAGTTCCTCGAAATCCTGGCCCAGTTCGGCGATGGCCTGGCGCACCACGTCGAACAGGCCCAGATTGATCAGGCTGTTGACCAGGGTGCGGCCGATCAGGAATTCCATGGACAGGTAATAGACCCGCTTGGAATCTTCCTGATAATAGCGGTTCAGGGTCGGCATCCAATGTTCGGTGACGCGATCGCGCACCGTATGAGCGGCAGCCATGAACCAATCGCGCGCCGTGGCGTTGATAGGCTCCTTACCGACCGTATAGAGCAAGTGGCTGCTGATGGCGTATTTGACGCTTTCCACATCGTCATCTAGCAACCTCACAATCGGAGGCTTTGCCTTTTTCATGCTGACCTTCCCGCCAAGTCCATCCATGCTCATTCCGCCATGAAATAATGTTGCGGGCAAGGCCGCTCATCGTGCCCGCCGACGGACGGGGGGTAACTCTTACCCCGCCGGTCCCAGCTTAGGCGAGCCGTTTTGTCACCGCCGCCGACACATTCATATAATTTTCAATAGGTTGCCGCATTTCGCCGGGTGCGGGTGGCCATGATGGCGAGCCCTATCGTCGAGTCTTGGAAAATATTGGATCTGTGAACCGCGTCACAGCATTCCAGCCCTCAGACCTGACAAGATGGCCGACACGCTGAATTCGGATACCCTGAAGGTCCGTCCGCACAGAGAGTTTGGGCGATGAGCATTGAAGCGACGGGTTCGGTCAACACCGCACTGACCTCGATCCAGACCAACACGGCGTTGCAATCCGCCAATCTGCAACACCTGTCCACGGGTCGTAAGGTCAATGGACTGAGCGACAATCCTCCCGCCTTCTCTTTGGCCGAGGGGCTGCTGGGCCGTGCCGGCACACTGGCCGATATCGGCAATTCCATCGGCCAGGGCATCGGCGTGCTGGAGGCGGCCAATAACGGACTGAATGCCATCGGCGGCGTGGTCAATCAATTGAAGGCCCTGGCCCAGCAGGCCGCCGCCAGCTCCGATTCCGGGCAGATCAAGGCGCTGCAGGATCAGTACAATTCCCTGGCCGGCCAGATCGACAGCCTGGCCGCGGATTCCTCCTATGGCGGCGCCAACCTGATCGCCGCCAATCCGGGCAAACTGACGGTGCCGGGCCTGTCGTCCGGGACCGGCACCACCATCGTTGGCCAGGCGGCGGATGCCGCCGCCCTGGGCGTCACCCCGGCGGCCAATTGGGCAACCAATTCCGCCAATATCTCCTCGGACCTGGCCAAGCTGAGCGGAGCCACGTCGCAACTCCAAAGCCGGACGGCCTCGTTGGGCGGCAACCTCACCGAGTTGAAGATTCAGGCCTCCTTCACCCAGGGCCAGGGCAATATCGCCCGTCAGGGCGCCGCCGGCCTGACCGGGGTGGACGCCTATCAGGCCGCGGCCAATGCGGTGGCGGCCGGCGCCTACCGGCAACTCGGCCAGGCCGCCCTGCGCAACGCCGTCCAGAACCAATCCT
Source organism: Magnetospirillum sp. (assembly GCA_016195125.1). Classification (GTDB taxonomy): domain Bacteria; phylum Pseudomonadota; class Alphaproteobacteria; order Rhodospirillales; family Magnetospirillaceae; genus Phaeospirillum. Next base: position 15,552 of record JACQAD010000372.1, on the reverse strand, counting down.
CGGTCCTCACGCTGATCGGCAAGTCCTGACTACCGTCGCCCCTTCAAGGCCTCGGCCAGGGCGGTGACCTTGGAATCCGCCAGCAGGGCCGAGGTCTCGGCCTCATAGCGCCGCCGCCAGTTGGGATGCTGGTCGGTGGTGCCGGGCAGGTTCATCTGCAGATCGAGGCCGAGGACATCCTCCATCTGCACCATCATCAGCTTGGCGGCCGAGCGGCCGAGATAGGCGTGCGCCGCCGCCGACAGTTCCACGGCCTGGGCATCGGTCAAGCTGGGCGCGGTGGGAAAATCGGGCTCCAGCAGCCCCTGGACGGACAGGGCGGCGACCATGGCCTCGCGGTCGGCCTGACGGGCCACCCGCTCCTCGGCGGCTTGGCCGGGACGGGGATAGAGGTCCAGCTTTTCCCGCTGGTCGATATCCTTGGCACCCCACCAGCCTCGGGCCGAGGGCAGGTCATGGGTCGCGAAGATGGCCAAGGCCTGGGCGTCGAAGCGATCCGGCGGGCGGATGGCACCGCCTTCGGTCTTCTCGAACACCATCACCCGATAGGCGAAGATGCCCATTCTGTCCATGCGCTCGCGGAAGCCCTCGGGCACCGTGCCCAGATCCTCGCCGATGACCAGACAGCTCTTGCGACGGCTTTCCAAGGCCACCAGCCGGAACAGATCGTCGACCGGATAGCGCACATAGGCGCCCTGGTCGGCAGGCTGACCCGGCGGCACCCAGTACAGGCGGGCCAGACTCATGGCGTGATCCAGGCGCAAGGCGCCGGCATGGCGCATATTGGCCGCCATCACCCCGATGAACGGCGCGTAGGCATGGTCGCGCAGGGTGAGAGGGTTGAACGGCACCAGCCCCCAATCCTGGCCCTTCAGGGCCAGGGGATCGGGCGGCGCCCCCACCGAGACGCCGAGCGCCAGGGAATCCTGCTCGGCCCAGGCCTCGCCACCATCACCGGCGATGCCGACCGCCAGATCGCGGTAAAGCCCGATGGCGGCGCCCGCATCCTTGCCGCGGCGATGGGCTTCGGCCAGCTGCTCATCGGCAATGAATTGCAGCCACTCGAAGAATTCCACCTGCTCGATATTCTCGTCGACAAAATCCTCCACCGCCTTGGAGGTCGGGTGCTGATAGGCCTCGGGCCATTGCCGCCAATAAAAGGCGCCGTCACGGCCGAACTTGTCGTGCAGGGCCTCGAACAGGGCGAACTGACGGCCCTTGACGCCGGCCTGGGCCTGATAGGCGCGGAAGGCCTGACCGCGCGGATGGTCCGGTCCCATGTTGGTACGGCGGAACCAACGGTACAGCACCTCCAGCATGGGCCGGGCCAGCCGCATCAGGTTGGGATACTCGATCAGGCGATAGCCGCGCAGCCGCGCCAGGGTGGCCTGATAACCGGGCGAGGCGAACATGCGCTTGGCTTCCAGGCATTCGCCGAATTCGGCGATGGCCTCGATATCGATATAGGCGATGTTGAGGAAACGCCGCGACGACGGCGAATAGGGGCTGAACCGTTCGGGCTGGCAGGGGAACAGGGCGTGCAGCGGATTGACGCCCACCGCGCCGGCTCCAAGCTTTGCCGCGCCCTCGGCCAGTTCCGCCAGGGCGCCATAGGTGCCTGCGCCCCAATCGCTGGCCGAGCGCAGGGCATAGATCTGGGTGGCGATCCCCCAGGCGCCCCTGCCCTGCTCCATGGCATCGGGAACGAAGGCGCGCGGCGGCGTGACGATCAGGGCCATGCTGCCCACCGGCGCGCCGAACGGCGCCACCAGGGTCAGCCGGTGATAGCCCGCGGGCGGCAGCCCCGGCAGGTCCAGCCAATGGCGATGGATCAGGGCTCCGTCCAGCTGGAATTCCTCGGCCCAGCGCAACTCGCCGGGACGGAAGGTGCCGCTGTGACGGATACCCAGTTCCTCTTCCAGCACCCAGGCATATTCGGCCTCGTCGGAATCGGCCGGCAGGGTGATGGCGATGGAGGGCGCCTCCCCTTGCTCCTCGACGACCATGACCGGTTCCAGCGCCCGGCGCCAGGAACGGGTTTCCAGATCCTTGAGGCTGGTCCAGACCTGCTCGTCGGTCTCGGCGGGCAGCCCCATGGCGGCCAGGAACACGCGCTTGGTCTCGGGAGGGACCACCCGCCATTCGCCGAAAAAGTCCCACCAGCCGTCCTCGATCCCCGCCAGCCGAGCCAGACGGTCGAGGGCGTCACTTCCGGTCATTCCTTGTCCCCTTGATCAGAATTCTCACGATGAATGCCCCGAACCCCGCCCGAGCGCCGCAGCACCGCCAGCGAGCGGGGCTTGAGCGGATAGGTGATTCCCGCCGCCCATTGGGTTCCCCCCTGGCGACCGGTATTGTCGGAAGTGTCGAGCACCAGTTCCCACGACCGCCCCAGACTGGGTGGCGGCAATACATAAGGCACCGTCTCGTGATAGGCGTTGAGCAACACCAGGAAGGTGTCGTCCATCTCCTCCTTGCCGGTCAGATTGTCGATGGCGCAGGATTCGCCGCCCAGCACGAAGCCCAGCGAGCGGGCAAAGGGCGTGGTCCAGTCGCCATGGCCCATCTCGCGGCCCTCGGGCGTGATCCAGACGATGTCCTTGAGCGGCGAATTGGGCAGGCGCTTGCCCTCGAAGAAGCGCGGGCGGCGAAAGACCGGGTGATCCTTGCGCATCTGGATCAGCGAGCGCACGAAGGCCAGCAGATCCTCGTCCACATTGGCCCAGTCGATCCAGCCGAGTTCGTTGTCCTGGCAATAGGCGTTGTTGTTGCCGTTCTGGCTGCGCCCCATCTCGTCGCCGGCCAGGATCATGGGTACCCCCTGGGACAGCAGCAGCGTCGCCATCAGATTGCGCGATTGCCGCGCCCGCAACTCGCGGATCTCAGGATAGGGCGACGGCCCCTCATGCCCGCAATTCCAGGCGTAATTGGCGTCGTTGCCGTCCTTGTTCTGCTCCAGGTTGGCCTCGTTGTGCTTGCGCTCGTAGGTGACCAGATCCTTCAGCGTGAAGCCGTCATGGCAGGTGACGAAATTGAGGCTGGCCCAGGGCCGCCGCCCGCCCCAGCCGAAGATGTCGCTGGACCCGGTCAGGCGTGAGGCCAGATCGCCGATGACGCCGCCCTCGCCGGTCCAGAAGCGCCGTACCGTGTCGCGGTAGCGGCCGTTCCACTCGGACCAGCCGGGGGGGAAGCGCCCGACCCGATAGCCGTCGCCGCCCAGATCCCAAGGCTCGGCGATCAATTTCAGCTTGCCCAGCACGGGATCCTGACGCACGGCGTCGAGAAAGCCCGAGGTATTGTCGAAGCCGCCCTTGCCGCGCACCATCGCCGCCGCCAGATCGAAGCGGAAGCCGTCCACGTGCATGTCCTCGGCCCAATAGCGCAGGGAATCCATCACCATCTGCAGCACGCGGGGATGCGCCAGGTTCAGCGTATTGCCGCAGCCGGAATAATTCTCGTACCAGCGCTTGGAATCGGGGCCCAGGCGGTAATAGCTGGCATTGTCGATACCTCGGTATGAAAGCGTCGGCCCCAGATGGTTGCCCTCGGCGGTGTGGTTATAGACCACGTCCAGGATCACCTCGATCCCGGCATCGTGCAGGCGCGACACCATGGTCTTGAAATCGCCGTGGGGGCTGGCCGAGTAATAGCGCGGGTCGGCGGCGAAGAAGCCGATGGAATTATAACCCCAATAATTCTTGAGCCCCTTATCCACCAGATGCCGCTCGTCGATCATGGCGTGGATGGGCAGCAATTGCAGGGTGGTGACGCCCAGCTTGCGCAGATGCTCGATGATTCCCGGCTGGGTCAGGCCCAGGAAGGTGCCGCGCATGCCGTTGACCACGCCGGGATAGGTCATGGTCATGCCGCGCACATGGGCCTCGTAGACGATGGTCTCGGGCCAGGGCACGTTGGGCCGGCGGTCGTCGCCCCAGGTGAAGGCGGTATCGAGCACCCGGCATTTGGGCATGAAGCGGGCATTATCGCGGCGGTCGGGCAGCAGATCGAGCTTGGGCGAGCCCAGCCGGAAGCCGAAATGGGCGTCCGACCACTCGAAATTCCCGGAAAGCGCCCGGGCATAGGGGTCGAGCAGCAGCTTGTGGGCATTGAACCGGTGGCCCTCATTGGGCTCGTAGGGGCCGTGAACGCGATAGCCGTACAGCTGTCCCGGCCGGCAATCGGGCAGATAGCCGTGCCAGACCTCGTCGGTATATTCGGGCAATTCGATGCGCTCGACCTCGCGCAGGCCGCGGCGGTCGAACAGGCACAGTTCCACCTTCTCGGCATGGGCCGAGAACAGGGCGAAGTTGACGCCATTGCCGTCCCAGGTCGCTCCCAGGGGATTGGCCGAGCCAGGCAGAATGCGGCGACGGGAACTCATGCGGGCCTCACGAAACCACTGACCTTCGTTTGTACCGCATTACCGCTCGCGCTTGAACACGCAGGTGGCGAGCGGCGGCAGGCGCAGGCAGATGGACCAGTCGTGGCCATGCCAGGGCACCGGCTCCGCCTCGACCCCACCGTTGTTATGAATATTGGCGCCGCCATACCATTCGGAATCCGTATTGAGCAACTCGCGGTAATAGCCCGGCTCGGGCACGCCGACCCGGTAGGATTCGCGCACCACCGGCGTATAGGAGCCCACCACCACCAGGAAGTCCGAGGGCTCGAAGCCCTTGCGCAGCCAGCTCAGCACCGAATTGTCGCGGTCGCAGCAATCGATCCAGGCAAAGCCCGCCGGCTCGTTGTCCAGTTGATGCAGGGCCGGCTCGGTCCGATACAGGCGATTGAGGTCGCGGATCAGGCGCCGTACCCCCTCGTGGCGGGCATCGCCCAGCAGATGCCAGTCCAGGCTGGCATCCTCGTTCCATTCGCGCTCCTGGGCGAATTCACAGCCCATGAACAGCAGCTTCTTGCCCGGCTGGGTCCACATGAAGCCGTAATAGGCCCTGAGATTGGCGAAGCGCTGCCAGGGATCGCCCGGCATGCGGCCGAATATGGAGCCCTTGCCGTGCACCACTTCGTCGTGGGACAGGGGCAGCACGAAATTCTCGTGATAGGCATAGAGCTGGGCGAAGGTCAGGCTGTCGTGGTGATAGCGACGGTGGATGGGATCCTTGGAGAAGTACGACAAGGTGTCGTGCATCCAGCCCATGTTCCACTTGAAGCCGAAACCCAGCCCGCCCAGATGCACCGGCCGCGACACCATGGGCCAGGCGGTGGATTCCTCGGCGATGGTCATGGCGCCGGGATGTTCGGCATAGACCACCTGATTCATCCGCCGCAGGAAGTCGATGGCCTCCAGGTTCTCGTTGCCGCCATGGCGGTTGGGCACCCACTCGCCGGGCTCGCGCGAGTAATCCAGGTACAGCATGGAGGCCACCGCATCGACGCGCAGACCGTCCACATGATACTGCTCCAGCCAATACAGCGCGTTGGCATAGAGGTAGTTCAGCACCTCGTTGCGGCCGTAATTGTAGATCTGGGTGTTCCAGTCCTTGTGGATGCCCAGCCGCGGATCCTCGTGCTCGTACAGATGGGTGCCGTCGAAATAGTGCAGGCCGTGGGGGTCGTTGGGGAAATGCCCGGCCACCCAGTCGATGATCACCCCGATGCCCCTCAGGTGCAGGGCTTCGACCAGGGCACGGAACTCTTCGGGGCTGCCATAGCGCGAGGTCGGCGCGAACAGCCCCACCGGCTGATAGCCCCACGAGCCGCCGAAAGGATGCTCGTGCACCGGCAGGAATTCCACATGGGTGAAGCCCAGATCGGCCACGTAATCGGCCAATTGGCTGGCCATCTCCAGATAGGAGAGCGGGCGGTTGCCGTCTTCGGGCACCCGCTTCCACGAGCCCAGATGGACCTCGTAGATGCTGACCGGGGCGTGGCGGTCGTTGCGCGAGCCTTGCGCCGCCATCCATTGGCCGTCGCGCCAGTCGCGCTTTTCCAACTCCCACACCACCGAGGCGGTCTTGGGCGGCTGTTCGGCGAAATGTCCGTAAGGATCGGCCTTCAGGGGCAGAACCACGCCACCCCTGGCCTTGATCTCGTATTTGTAATGGGTGCCGTGGCCCTGGCCGGGAATGAAGATTTCCCACACCCCGGCATGGTGGCGCAGGCGCATGGCGTGGCGCCGCCCGTCCCAGCCGTTGAAATCTCCCACCACCGAGACCCGCTCGGCATTGGGCGCCCAGACGGCGAAATGAACGCCGTCGACCCCATCGACGCAACGCACCTGGGCACCCAGCTTCTCGAAGGTCCGCAGATGGGTGCCCTCGGCCAGCAGATGGACGTCCAGATCACCCAGCAGAGCGGCGAAGCGATAGGGATCCTCGACCTCCTCGACGCCACCATCGGGGCGACGGATGCGCAGGCGATAGGCAGCCAGAGTCTTCAGGCGCAGCGCGAACAGGCCATCGGGATGGACCCGCTCCATGGGGGTCTCGGCGCCCCCTTCCACCAGCGACACGGATTGGGCATGGGGCTGGAAGGTGCGGACGACGATCCCCCCCTTGACCGCATGGGGGCCAAGCACGGCAAAGGGATCGCCATGCCGCCCGGTGGTGATGGCATCGGCATCGCCGGCTTTGACCAGAATAGAACCTACGGGCATGAGCCCCCCCGTTTCGTTGCGCCCCAAGTGTCACAGCCTTCGCACGGAAAGACAAAGGCCGATTTCGCAGACCCGCCGCCCCCCGCCGCAACGGCCAGATTGGAAATGGACTGATTGCATCTTCCGTAAAGCCCCTAAATCTGGTAGTACTTCCCGCCGAGGGGATCGGTTCGCATGGACCGATTAAGACAATTCGCGCGGCCCCGTCGGGCCGGCACTACAATTCATGGAGCGTGTAATGGGCGTCCTTCCGAAGGTTCTGGGTCTCACCGTGGCCGGCGTGCTGGTCATCGCTCTGTATCTGGCCGTTCCCGTGCTCGGTGCCTTGTTCGGTGGCGTCGCCGAGCCCGGCCCGGCCCACAGCCCGCTGGGCATCGCCGTCTATCTGGGTCTGGCGCTGACGTTCGTCTTCACCAGCCTCGTGATGTACCTGGCCTCCACCGGCGGCGGCTCGCAGAGCTAAGCCTGACGGCCTTGAGTTCGAAGCGCCCCGGCCATTGGCCGGGGCGTTTTCGTTCGGAGGGGATCACGCCTTATACCCTGTCCCGATGAGGGCGTCTCATCGGGACAGGGTTAGGCCCAAGGAGCCGCGCGCCTTACGGCGCGGGAGCCAAGCCGCCACCGGCGGCGCCCGGCGCATAGGGGCGTCCCAGTGATCGGTACCGACACCGGGACTTGGTATTACTGGCAGGCCTTGTAATCCTCGACCACCTCGTTGCGGATGGGTTTGATCTGCTTGGTCAGAGCGCCGTAGCCGCCCTTTTCCGCCGTGGTCAGAAGATCGTCGATGTTGTCGCAGAACCCGCTGGTCAGCGGAATATTGCGGTCATAGGTGACCAGCCTGCCATCGGCGAAGGTCAGCTTGTATTTCCAATCGTCGGGGAATTCCCGCTCCCAGGCCTTGATGCGCTTGGCGTTGGCGGCCTTGAACTTGACGCCGTTGGCGGCCTCGATCTTCTGCCAGCGCGCCTTGGCACCGGGCAGAAAGCGGGCATCGCAGCGATTGGCGGCCTCGCGCAGATAGATGCCGTGGCGAATTTCCTGCTCGGCCTTGAGTTCGGGCAGGGTGAAGCAGCCCTTGGGCTTGGCCCCGGCGGTAGCGGCGCCGAGCAGGCTCAGGAGGAAGGCGGAGACGAACAGGGAGCGGCGCATGAGGAAGCCCGGACTGTGGAATCACCCCCATTATGCCGAACCAACGCCGCCACCCGCCAGCCCAGAAGCAGGGCCAGGATCGCGGCGTGGATCATGGGCTCGGTGATGTCCTTCTTGACCATCATCCAATGATGGGCGACGCCCAGGGGCGCGATGACGTAGACCAGCCGATGCAGGGCCTGCCACCGTTTGCCGCCCAGGCGCTTCATCATGGCATTGGTCGAGGTCAGCGCCAGGGGGACCAGCAGCACCACCGCCACCATGCCCAGGGTGATATAGCGGCGCTTGACGATCTCGCGGCCGATGGCGCCCCAGTCGAAGAACTGGTCCAGGCCCACATAGGACATGAAGTGCAGCACCACATAGGCAAAGGCGAACAGGCCCAGCATGCGCCGCCAGCGCGCCAATGCATTCCAGCCGGTGATCTTCCTGAACGGCGTCACCGCCAGGGCGATCAGGATGAAGCGCAACGCCCAATCCCCCAGATAGCGGATGACGGCCTCGATGGGATTGGCGCCCAGGCCGCCGCTCAATCCCCGCCAGGCCAGCCAGGCCAGCGGCCCCAGGCAGAGAACGAACACAGCGGGCTTGATCCAGGCCTGGCGCAGAAACCGGTCCATCAGTAATTCACCGCCAGATCCATGCCGGAATAGAGCGAGGCCACTTGCTCGGCATAGCCGTTGAACGGCAATGTCTTGCGCTTGAGGAACTCGCCGATGCGCCGCTCGGAGGCCTGACTCCAGCGCGGGTGATCCACCGCCGGATTGACGTTGGCGTAAAAGCCGTATTCGCGGGCCGCCGCCTTCATCCAGGCGGTGCGGGGCGGCGTCTCGGTAAAGCGGATGCCGACGATGGATTTGATCCCCTTGAAGCCGTATTTCCACGGCACCACCAGCCGGATGGGGGCACCGTTCTGGGGCAGCAATTCCTCGCCGTACAATCCCACCGCCAACAGGGTCAGGGGATGCATGGCCTCGTCCATGCGCAGGGCCTCCACATAGGGCCAATCGAGGATGGCGCGGCGCTGTCCGGGCAGGCGCTCGGGATCCTGCAAGGTGGTGAAGACCACGTACTTGGCCTTGGACGACGGCTCGAAGCGCCTGAGGATATCGCCCAGCGGCACGCCCACCCAGGGAATGACCATGGACCAGGCCTCGACGCAGCGCATGCGGTAGATGCGCTCCTCCAGCTGGTGCGGCTTGATCAGGTCTTCATAGCCGAGGGTTGCCGGCTTGGCGCATTCGCCCTCCACCGCCACGCTCCATGGCTTGACCTTGGTGAAATAGCTGGGGGCCAGCTGGGCGGGATCGGACTTGTCGGTGCCCAATTCATAGAAATTGGTGTAGGTGGTGACGTCCTTCATGGGGGTCAGGGGCTCATCGGCGGCGAACTTGCCCCGGACCGTGGACAGTGACGCCGCATGGGCGGGAACCCCCGACAGGGCCAGGGCGCCCGCCGCCCCCAACGCCAGGAACCGCCGCCGGTCCAGCCACAAGGAGCGGTCGGTCACTTCGGATGAGCGGATGTCGGTGCCGGTCCTGATCAACATGATGCTGCTCCCACAAGGCTTGCAAGGGAGGGTTCGCCGCCCGCGCGCTGAAGGTTACATGGGGATCAGGGCGGGGACTTGGAACAGATGGCCTTGACCGACCGCCACTGGGACTCGTCCATGCTGGGCAGGTGGGGAGCCGGGCGGCGCAAGGCGGCAATGGCCGCCGCCCGCGCTCCGGCCTCGGGATGGGTGCCCAGCCATTGGGTCAGCATTCCCGGCTTGCCCTCCATATCCTCCAGGCGGCGAAAGAAGGTGATCATCCCGTCCGACCCGATGCCGGCCCGCTCCAGCAAGTCCATCCCGCCCCGGTCGGCCTCGGCCTCGTCATCGCGGGAATAGGCACCGGCCAGGGCGGCACCGATGCCGCTGGCCACCAGCCCCGAGGCATCTCCGGTAATCAGGGTGGCGATCACCCCCACGCCCATGCCCCGGATCATGGCGGCGCTGACGTGACGCCGGCCGATATGGGTGAGTTCGTGCCCCAGCACCCCGGCGATCTCGTCGGGGGAATCGGCCTTGGCGATCAGGCCCGCGAACAAGATGACGTCGCCGCCGGGCAGGGCCAGGGCGTTGACGTCGGGACGGTCGATGACGTGGAGCGTGATGGACCGGCGATCGGCGGGCAGCCCCTCGGCCAGCCGGGCGATCAATCCCTCCAGGGCCTGTCGCCCGGCCTTGCCCTCGCAGACCCGCAACTGGGATTCGAAGCCGGCGGCGATATTGCGCCCCCAATCGCGTTCCATTCCCGCCGGCACCAGCGAGGCGGCCAGCCTGGAGGCCATGGGCAGGCTCAGCACCAATCCCGCCAGAACTCCGGCTCCCAGCAGGGCGCCAAGGATCAGGCCGATACGGCGACGGCGGGGCTCGTCCACCTTGGGCAGAGCGTCCTTGATGAAATAGGCATCCTCCACCGCCAGCCGGGCATCGGGTTCCGAGGCGCAGCGCAGCCGCACCCCTTTCATTTCCGGCCAGTCGCCGTCCGCCCTCAGATCCTCGGTCTTCCACACCGCGATCAGAAAGCCGTCAATTCCCCGGATCTCCATTCCGGTGGCCAGCACCCGAACCACCACCTTGCGAACGCCGGCGCTGCGGCCATCGCTGAAGCGGCCGGGGCGATCGGCGCGAAGCTCGGTCAAAACTCGCCGGCCCCGTCCAGGACCGAAATCAGCCCCTCGCCCGCCTTGGGGCCGGTCTCGGTGTTCTGGTGGATGGCGTCGAAATCGGGCACGCCCTCCACCTGAATGGCCGAACAGGCATAGCGGAAGGTTCGAAGTGCCGCCCAGGGCCGCAGGATTCCCAGGCTGAACAGCGAGATCAGCATGTTGCCGACCACCAGACGGATCAGCCTCGCGGTGCGGAAATCAGCGGCGAAGCGCGCCCCTTGAAACGACAGCCCGCCCGCCAGCCTGCGGTAGAAGCCGGCCCGGTACCAGGCCCAGGGCAAGGCCAGAACGATCACCGATACCATCAGAAGAATCACCACCACCAGGCCGGTCGCCACCGTCTCGTCCATCTGCCCGATACTGGCGGCATCCGCGGCGACCCAGACGGCAAACCCGGCGATCAGCAAAAAGCCCAATCCGCTCAGCCATACCAGGGCGAAGCGGCCGTACAGCCCTCCGGCATGGGCATCGCAGGACAGGGGGTGGTCGCCAAAGGTGGTGTGGTTGAAGCGATACCGGGCCAACATCATCTCGCCCCAGGGCCAGGCCCAGCCCAGGCTGAGCGGCAGCAGCAGCCACACCAGCAGGGACCGGGCCGCATAGCCCAGGGCCGAGCCGGTCTGCCCGCCCCTGATGCCGCGCCATCTGGTCCGCGACATCTGATACCGCCGGGCGCGATAAAGGCCCGCCGCCACCAGCAAGATGGTGACGAAATACAACAGGGAGATCACCAGCGGCCCGCGCGGATCGCCGGCCGCCGTCAGGGTCTGCGCCCAGCCGAAGCCCAGGGCCAGGGGCAGATAGATGACCACCAGGACCATCAGGAAGCCCATGAACAGCTCCTTGCCGGTGCCGGTATATTCCACCGGATCGCCCCAGGCGCTGACCCCGCCCCACAACAGGCGGCGCACCCTCGTCCGCCCCCAGAATCGCCACAGGGACAAGGTGACCATGGACAGGCCCAGATTGACCAGGGCGACGCGGATCATCGCCAAGGTGCCGCCGGACTGGGTGAAGGGACGCGGAGATTGCGGCTCGGACAAGGCTTTTCCCCCGAAAACTGTTCGGGGCAGGGTACCCGCCCCGGTGCCGGAAGGAAACATCCAGAGTTATGGCCGATCGGCGCCATCGTGCTAGACTCGGGCGTCATTGCGCAAAGGAGGCCCTGATGAGCGATTTCCCCGCCCTGATGCTGGACGAGACCGACGGCAAGGTCCGCGCCTCCATCCGCCGCCTGTCCGAGGCCGACCTGCCCGAGGGCGAGGTGCTGGTCAAGGTCGAGTACAGCACGCTCAATTACAAGGACGGCATGATCCTCAACGGCCTGGGGCGGCTGGTGCGCAAGTACCCGCACGTGCCCGGCGTGGATTTCGCCGGTACCGTCGAGGCCTCGTCCGCGCCCGATTACAAGCCGGGCGACAAGGTGATCCTGACCGGATGGCGGGTGGGTGAGAGCCATTGGGGCGGCTATGCCGGCAAGGCCCGGGTCAAGGCCGAATGGCTGGTGCCCCTGCCCGAGGGCCTGTCCACCCGGCGCGCCATGGCGGTGGGCACCGCCGGCATCACCGCCATGCTGGCGATCATGGCCCTGGAGGATCACGGCCTCAGCCCCGCCGACGAGGGCGAGGTGCTGGTCACCGGCGCCGCCGGCGGCCTGGGCAGCGTCGCAGTGCTGCTGCTGTCGCGGCTGGGCTATCGCGTCGCCGCCTCGACGGGACGTGACAGCCAGCACGAATACCTGCGCGGGCTGGGCGCCTCCTCCCTGATCGACCGCGCCGAAGTGGGCGCCCCGCCCGCCAAGCCGCTGCTGGCCGAGCGCTGGGCCGCCTGCGTCGACAGTGTCGGCGGCGCCACCTTGGCCAATGTGGTCGCCTCCTTGCGCATGCGGGCCGCCGTGGCGTCGTGCGGCAATGCCGGCGGCATCGACCTCAACGTCACGGTGCTGCCCTTCCTGCTGCGCGGCGCCTGCATCCTCGGCATCGATTCGGTGATGTGCCCCAAGCCCCGGCGCCTCGTCGCCTGGAAGCGGCTGAGCGAACTGATGCCCATGGATCTGCTGGATTCGCTGTCCACCGAGACACGGCTGGCGGATCTGCCCGAACTGGGCGCCAAGATCCTCAAGGGCGAGGTCAGGGGGCGGGTCGTGGTGGATGTGAACAGGTAACGCGCCGCCTCACCGCCCCGATGAAGGCCATGGCGGTGAGGTTCATGACGAAGGCGTAGACGATGCTGGGCACCATCATCTCCGGGCGGCCCAGCAGCGTCACCGCCACGAAGATGCCCAGCGCCCCGTTCTGCAGCCCGTTCTCCATCACCACCGCCACCCGATCCACCAGATCGAGCCGGGCCAGTGCGCCCAGCGCCCAGGCGCCGGTCATGGCCGCCAGATTAAGGGCCAGGGCGGCGGGCACCACGTCGCCCACATGGTCGATCAGCGACTGGCGCTGGCTGACGAAGGCCCCGACCACGATCAGGGCGAACAGCAAGGTCGCCACCGGCCGAGCCACCCGCCCCAACCGCGTCGCCGTTCCGGGCCAATAGCGCTGCAGCGCCAGCCCCAGGGCCAAAGGCACCGTATCCACCAGGAAGATGCCCAGGGTCATCTTGCCCACGGGAATCTCGACTGACCGGTCATACCCTGCAAAGGTGGCAAGGCCCAGATTGACCAGCAGCGGCACGGAAAGCGTGGCAGCCAGACTGGTCAGCGCCGTGATGGCGGCGGCCAGGGCGATACGCCCTCCCGCCATATGGGTGAGCAGGGCCGACGTCACCCCCGCAGGACAGGCGGCCAGCAGGATCATGCCCACGGCATAATCGGCCTGGGGCCGCCAGATCAGCACCAGGACCATCCCCAGGACGGGCAGCAGCACCAGCTTGGCGGCCAACCCCACCGCCAGGGCGCGGGGCCGGGCCAGGATAAGGCGGAAATCGCCTCCCTCCATGGTCAGGCCCATGGCGAACATGATGAAGGCCAGCGCCAGCGGCAAGGCCGTCTGGGTGATCACAGCATCAATCCCAGGGCCATCAGGGCGGCGACCAGCAATTGCAGGCGGGCCGTCGAAGCCAGGATGGCATTGAAACCAGGCCCGCGGATTTCCGTGGCGAAACGCCGGATCAGCCATAGGGCCATGGGAGCCGCCCCCAGACACAGCCAGCCGCCGCTCGGCCCCATGGGCGAGGCCAGCAACGCCAGGGGCGCCAGCATCAACAGGGCGTAGACCGCCTTGGACGCCTCGCCCCCCACCCGGATCGCCAGGGTGCGGCGCCCGGCCAGACGATCCGGCTCCATGTCGCGGTAATTATTGGCCAGCAAGACCGCCGCCGCGATGGCGCCCAAGGCGATTCCGGCCAATATGGACTGACCGGTCAACCCGCCGGTTTGCAGGAAATAAGTTCCGCCCACCGCACCGATGCCGAAGAAGGCGATGACGAACACTTCGCCCAGGGGCGTATAGGCGATGGGTTTCGGCCCGCCGGAATAGGCCCAGCCAGCCACCAGCGAGGCCAGCCCCAGGCCGAGGATCGGCAGACCGCCCAGCCAGACCAGATAGAGCCCGACCAGCGCCGCCAGGGCAAAGCTGACCAGGGCGGCGCGCCGCACCCGTTCCGGGCTGGCCCAGCCCAAGGCGGTGACCCGTGGCGGTCCCTGGCGCAGGGGCTGGTCGCCGCCCCGCAGGGCGTCGCCCACATCGTTGTGCAGATTGGTGCCGGCCTGGATGGCCAAGGCGCCCAGCAGCGAGGCGATGAAGGGGCGCGGGTCCATCTGCCCGGCATCGGCCCAGGCCAAGGCGGTGCCCGCCACCACCGGGGCCACCGAGATGGTCAGGGTCTTGGGCCGGATGGCCAGCCACCACAGCCGCCAGCCGTCGGGCGGCTGATCGGAACGGCTGGCGGCCTGTCCGGGAATGTCGATATGGGGAGTCTCGGGCAGGCCGTGATCCAGCTTCATGAAATCGGCTTCTCACCCCTATGCAGACAGGCGATGCCCGCCGAGAGATTGCGCCAGGAGATCCCGGCAAATCCCGCCTGGCCCATCAAGCCGGCCATCTCGCGCTGGTCGGGGAAGCGGCGGATGGATTCCACCAGATAGGAATACGCCGCCGGCTCACGGGCGATCCAGGCCCCCAGGCGGGGAATCACCGCGAAGGAATAGGCATCGTAGAACGGCCGGATCAACGCCCAGGGCCGCGAGAATTCCAGGCACAGGAAGCGGCCGCCCGGCTTGAGAACCCGAAAGATCTCGGCCAATCCCTCTTCCGGGCTGGTGGCATTGCGCAGGCCGAAGGCGATGGTGATCGTGTCCACCGAGCCGGTCTCGAAGGGCATGGCCTCGGCCTTGCCCTCGACGAAATCGAGGCCGGTCCCCTGGGAGCGATTGCGGCCCACCGCCATCATCTCCACCGACGGATCGCAGACCACGACCCGCCGCCGCGCCCCGGCCAGCAGGCGGGCAACGTCGCCGGTCCCCCCGGCCAGATCGACGATCAACTGACCGTCCCGCGGTTGCGCCGCCTTGGCCATCACCCGCTTCCACAGGCGATGGATGCCAAAGCTCATGACGTCGTTCATCAGGTCGTAGCGGGGGGCCACCGCGTTGAACACGGCACGGATCCGGCTTTCCCGCTCTTGGGGGGAAACCGATTCATAGCCGAAGGTACGCGACAGCAAAGAGGTCAAGGCAGATCGCCCCGGCGGAACAGGTGATAGCCGAAGCCTGCGCTAAGCGTGCCCAGCACCACAGGATAAGCAATGGCGAATATAAGATAGCCGCTGCGGCCCAAGGCGTCGAGGATGACGTAGGCCGCCGGTCCCAGCACCACCATTTGCGGGTCGAACAGCAAGATGGCGGCGGTACGGAAGCATTGCAGCGGATTGACGATGGCGATGCCGACGATCAGCTCCAGCGGCAGCCTCTCGCGGATCATCAGACCCAGCAGGATCAGATCCAGGAACAGCAGCAGCACCAGCCAGGTCAAAAACGCCCCGGTCTGGGCCACGTCGGGCGAGCGCGCCAGTGTGGAGATCAGCATGCCGATGCCGAGAAAGGCCCAGGCCAGGGCCACCAGCAGGGC
>JACQAD010000371.1 GCA_016195125.1 Magnetospirillum sp. | reverse complement strand
GGTTTCCGGAAGCGTGCCGGCCTCACGCGGCGCGAGCTGGCACACGTCATCGGCGTGCGCGAAACCACAGTGCTCCGGTGGGAGCAGGGCACGAGGCTTCCGCGGGGCGGGCTTCTAAAGCGGGTGGCGGTATTCCTGCGCAATGACGAGTTCGAGCGCTTTGTCTCGGCCCTGGTCTTCGTGCCCCGCGACCGCTACGACACGCCGCTGCGCCTGGCCATCACCGCCATGCTGGAGGAAAGTTTGGGCGGCACCCTGGACGCCTTCTATACCCAGGTGGCCGATCTGCCCCTGGCGCGCCTGCATTTCATCATCCGCACCGCGCCCGGCATCGTAACCCGTGTGAACGCGCAGGACTTGGAGACCCGCATCGCCGAGGCGGCGCGCACCTGGCACGAGCATCTGCAGGACGCCCTGATCCAGGCCAATGGCGAGGCGGCGGGTCTGGCTTTGGCGCGGCGGTGGGGCAAGGCCTTTCCCGCCTCCTATCGCGAGCGCCACGGTGCCCTGGCGGCGGTGGCCGACGTGGCACGGGTGGAGGCGGCGTCGGCGGGCGACATCGTCCTCAACCTCTACCGGCCGGTGGAGGCCGATCCCTGGCAGGGTCGCCTCAAGGTCTATCGCCGGGGTCAGCCGGTGGCCTTGTCCTCGGTCCTGCCCATGCTCGAGGCCATGGGCCTGCTGGTCATCGCCGAGTTGCCCCACGAGCTGGAGCCGGCCACCGGCGACCGTGAGCCGGTGTGGATTCACGATTTCGAGGTGGAAAGCGCCGATCGCTCGGCCCTGGATGTGGCCGAGCGCCGCGACCTTTTCCACGAGGCTCTGGCGGCGGTATGGCGGGGCGATTCGGAAAGCGACGGCTTCAACCGGCTGGTGCTGGCGGCGGGCCTGTCCTGGCGCGAGATCATGATCTTGCGCACCTACACCAAATATCTGCGCCAGGCCGGCATGACCTACAGTCAGGCCTATATGGAACAGGCCATGGGCGTCAATCCGGGGCCCGCCGCCGCCCTGGTGCGGCTGTTCCTGGCCAGTTTCGATCCCGCCGGCGCCTCGGGCGATGCCGGAGCCATCGAGGCGGGTTTGAAGGTCGATCTGGACAAGGTGGTCAGCGCCGATGACGATCGCATCCTGCGCCGCTTTCTCAACCTGATCCATTCCACGTTGCGAACGAATTATTTCCAGCGGGATTCCCAAGGTCAGCTCAAGCCCTATCTGGCGGTGAAGCTGGATTCGCGGCTGGTCGACGATCTGCCGGCGCCGCGGCCGCTGGTGGAAGTGTTCGTCTACAGCCCGAGGGTGGAGGCCATTCACCTCAGGGGCGGCAAGGTGGCGCGCGGCGGTATCCGCTGGTCGGACCGGCGCGAGGATTTCCGCACCGAGATCCTGGGCCTGATGAAGGCGCAGATGGTCAAGAACGCGGTGATCGTGCCGGTGGGCGCCAAGGGCGGCTTCGTGGTCAAGCGGCCCCCGGTCACCGGTGGGCGCGAGGCGCTCCTGGCCGAGGGGATCGAGTGCTATAAGATCCTGATGCGCGGGTTGTTGGACCTGACCGACAACCTGTCACCCGAAGGCGTGGTGCCGCCCAGGGACGTCAAGCGCCGCGACGGCGACGACCCCTATCTGGTGGTGGCCGCCGACAAGGGCACCGCCACCTTCTCGGATATCGCCAATGGGGTCTCGCTGGAATATGGCCATTGGCTGGGCGACGCCTTCGCCTCGGGCGGCAGCCAGGGCTACGACCACAAAAAGATGGGCATCACCGCCAAGGGCGCCTGGGTGGCGGTGGAACGCCACTTCCGCGAGATGGGCATCGACACCCGCACCGAGGAATTCACCGTGATCGGTGTGGGCGACATGTCGGGTGACGTCTTCGGCAACGGGATGCTGCGCTCGCCCCATGCCAAGCTGGTGGCGGCCTTCAACCACGCCCATATCTTCCTTGATCCCGATCCCGACCCGGACAAGACCTTCGCCGAGCGCCAGCGCCAGTTCGATGCGGTCAAGGCCTGGCCCGATTACGACGTTTCGACCCTCTCGGCCGGCGGCGGCATCTATCCCAGGACCGCCAAGACCATCCCCATATCGGCGCAGGTCAAGGAGCGTTTCGGGATCGAAGCGGATTCCATGACTCCCACCGAGCTGATCCGGCACCTGCTGCGGGTGCCGGTGGATCTGCTGTTCCTGGGTGGTATCGGCACCTATGTGAAGGCCTCTACCGAAAGCAACGCCGATGCCGGCGACCGCGCCAACGATGCCCTGCGCATCAATGGACGCGAGCTCAACGCCAAGGTGGTGGGCGAGGGCGCCAATCTCGGCTTCACCCAATTGGGCCGCATCGAATATGCCATGTGCGGGGCCGGCGGCGAGGGCGGGCGCATCGACACCGACGCCATCGACAATTCGGCCGGCGTCGATTGTTCGGACCACGAGGTCAACATCAAGATCCTGGTCAACGATCTGGTGGCGGCGGGCGATCTGACGCCCAAGCAGCGCGACAAGCTGCTGGCCGAGATGACCGGGGAGGTGGGGGCTCTGGTGCTCAGGGACAATTACCTGCAGACCCAGGCCCTGACCATGCTCCAGGCCCAGGGTGCCGATCTGCTGGATGCCGAATCCCGCTTCATGCGCCTGCTGGAAAAGGCTGGGCGCCTGGATCGCGGCATCGAGTTCCTGCCCGTGGACGAGACCCTGACCGAACGGGCCGCCAAGAAGCAGGGCTTTACCCGGCCGGAACTGGCGGTGCTGCTGGCCTATGGCAAGATCTGGCTTTACGACCACATCCTGGCCTCGGATCTGCCCGATGATCCGTTCATGGCCATCGACCTCACCAATTACTTCCCGACGGCTTTGCGGGATCGTTTCGGTAACGAGATACAGCGTCACCGCCTTAAGCGCGAGATCATCGCCACGGTGGTGACCAATTCCATCGTCAACAGGGTCGGCGGCGCTTTCGTCTCCGAACTGATGGAAACCACCGGCTACCCGCCGGCCCAGGTGGCGAGGGCCTATATCGTCGCCCGCGACGCCTTTCGCATGCGTGAGGTCTGGCGGGCCATCGAGGAGCTGGACGGCAAGGTTCCCGCCATCGCCCAGACCGCCATGCTGACCGAGGCCAACCGTCTGGTGGAACGCGCCACCATGTGGGTGCTGCGCTCCATGCCCTCGCCCTTCGCCCTGGGGGCGGGCATCGCCGAGCTGTCGCCGGGCGTCAAGGCCCTGGAAGGCGCCGTTCCCGCCATTCTGCCGCCCGACGCCGCCAATGCGGTGACGGCGCGTATCGAGCAATTCGTCGGCCAGGGTGTGCCGCCGGACCTTGCCCGGCGGGTGGGCAATCTGATCGTGCTGGCTTCGGCCGCCGATATCATGCGCATCGCCGCCCGCCAGGATCTGCCCATCGACGTGGCCGGACGGCTGTATTTCGCCGTCGGCGCCCGCTTCTCGCTGGGCTGGCTGCGGGCTTCGGCGGAGAAGCTCTCGGGGCGGGGCCATTGGCTGAAGCTGGCGGCGGCGGCGGCCATCGAGGATCTCTACGGCCATCAGCGCGACATTACCGCCACCGTGGCGGCGGCCCATTCCGGGCTCGAGCCGGAAGCGGCGATCGCCGCTTGGTCCGAAGCCAACCGGGCGGCGGTGGAACGGGCCGAGGCCCTGCTGGCCGAGCTCAAGGCCGCCTCCCATGTGGACCTGCCCATGATCATGGTCGCCAACCGTCAATTGCGGACCCTGACCGAGTCGGGTGTTGCGGTGGTGAGCGGGAGCGGCTAAGGAAGTCTCATCGCCGTCAAAGAAGGGCTCGCCGCCGATGCAATACGCCGCCTTCCTGGATCGCCAGATCGCCGAACACGCCGAAACCCTGGCCGTTACCGGCGCGGCGGTGCGTCAGCCCTTCCAGAAGCTGGTCGAGACCTGCGTCGAGAGCCTGAGAGCGGGCGGCAAGATCCTGTTTTTCGGTAATGGCGGGTCCGCCGCCGATGCCCAGCATCTGGCCGCCGAACTGGTGGTGCGCTATCGGGTCAACCGCAAGGCCCTGGCTGCCTTGGCCCTGACCACCGACACCTCGATATTGACCGCCTGCGCCAACGACTTTTCCTTCGACGAGATCTTTTCGCGCCAGATCGAGGCCCTGGGCCGGCCCGGCGACGTGGCCATCGGCATCACCACCTCGGGCAACAGCCCGAACGTGCTCACCGCTTTGGCGGTGGCCCGCGACATGGGGTTGGTGGCGGCGGGATTCAGCGGACGCGATGGCGGCAAGCTGGTGGGTCTGGCCGATCCGCTGCTGATCGTGCCCAGCCCGGTGACCGCCCGCATCCAGGAGATGCACATTCTGATCGGCCATGCGCTGTGTGACCAGATCGAGGCCGCCAACGCCAAGGACTGAGCGATTTGCCAGGGCTTGGCCCGGTGTGCTAGAACTCCGGCGGCTTTTCCCGCTACTTCCAGGGCTTTCATGACCAAACCTCAAAGCGCCATCGAGGGTCAATCCCACGGCCGCAAGGTCGAGATGGGCTCGAACCGTTCGTTCGGTCTGGTGTTCGCGGCGGTTTTCGCCCTGGTCGCCCTGGCGCCGTTATGGTCTGGGGCCGAG
>JACQAD010000339.1 GCA_016195125.1 Magnetospirillum sp. | reverse complement strand
GGCCAAGGCCGACTTCCTGGCCAATATGAGCCACGAAATCCGCACGCCGATGAACGCCATCATCGGCATGAGCCATCTGGCGCTCAAGACCGAGCTTAATCCGCGCCAGAAGGATTATGTGAGGAAGATCCAGCAATCGGGACAGCATCTGCTGGGCATCATCAACGACATCCTCGACTTCTCGAAGATCGAGGCCGGCAAACTGTCGGTGGAGAAGACCGAGGTCCATCTGGACACCGTGATGGACAACGTCGCCAACCTGATCGCCGAGAAGACCGCCGCCAAGGGTCTGGAACTGATCTTCGACGTGGGTGCCGACGTCCCCAACGATCTGGTGGGCGATCCGCTGCGCCTGGGGCAGATCCTCATCAACTACGGCAACAACGCCGTGAAATTCACCGAAACCGGCGAGATCACCTTCCGGGTCCGCCTGGGCCAGGATCTGGGAGGCGAGGTGGTGCTGCGCTTCGAGGTCAGGGATACCGGTATCGGCCTGACCGAGGAGCAGAAGGGGCGCCTGTTCCAGAGCTTCCAGCAGGCGGATTCCTCCACCACCCGCAAGTATGGCGGCACCGGCCTGGGGCTGGCCATCTCCAAGAAGCTGGCCGAACTGATGGGCGGCAGCGTCGGGGTGGACTCCGAGCCCGGCAAGGGCTCCTCCTTCTGGTTCACCGCGACCCTGGGCAAGGGCAAGCCTCGGCGCAAGCTGCTGCCCAAACCCGATCTGCGCGGCAAGCACATGCTGGTGGTCGATGACAACGAGAACGCACGGGCCGTGCTGGTGGACATGCTGACCTCCATGTCATTCCGGGTCGATGCGGTGGATTCGGGCAAGGCCGCCGTGGCGCGGGTGCGGGAAGTGGCTAATGCCAAGCCGTTCGAGGTGGTCTTCCTCGACTGGCAGATGCCGATCATGGACGGGATCGAGACCGCCCAGGCCATCCTGGGTCTCGGCCTCGCCACGCCACCCCACCTGATCATGGTCACCGCCCATGGCCGCGAAGAGATCATCAAGGCCGCCGAGAATGCCGGTATCGAGGATGTACTGATCAAACCGGTGAATCCCTCCATCATGTTCGACGCCGTCATGCGGGCGCTGGGCGCGGTGTTGGAGGACGAGCCCGAGGATGCAATGGTCTCCGCCGAGGTGACCGATGCCGATCTGGCCTCCCTGGCGGGGCTCAGGGTGCTGCTGGTGGAAGACAACGACTTCAACCAGCAGGTCGCCACCGAATTGTTGGCCGATGGCGGTGTGGTGGTCGAGATCGCCGAGAATGGGGCCGTTTCCATCGAGAAGGTCAAGGCCAACACCTACGACATCGTGCTGATGGACATGCAGATGCCGGTGATGGACGGCGTTACCGCCACCAAGGAAATCCGCAAGCTTGGCTTCTCCGACATGCCCATCGTCGCCATGACCGCCAATGCCATGCAGGCCGACCGCGATCGCTGCGCCGAAGCCGGCATGAACGGCTTCCTCACCAAGCCCATCGATCCCGACGAGATGTTTGCGACCTTGTTGAAATTCCGGCGGGGCAAGCTCGAGGAGACACCTCCCGTCGCCGTGGTGCCGCCCGTTTTAGAAGCCGATGATGGTATTCCGGCCGATATTCCCGGCCTCGATACCGCAGCCGGGTTGAAGCGGGTGCGAGGAAAGCGGCCGCTCTATCTCGATATGCTGCGTAAGTTCGCCGCCGGTCAGAAGGACGCGGTCACCGCCATTCGCGCCGCCTTGGCCGCGGGTGATAACGTCACCGCCGAGCGCCTTGCCCACACCTTGAAGGGCATCGCCGGCAATGTGGGCGCCTCGGGCCTCCAGCAGGCCGCTGCCGAGGCGGAGGCATCCATCAAGGCGGGCAAGACGGCCGACACGGACCTGGCGGCGCTGGAAACGCCGCTGGTGGCCATGGCCGCCGCGCTGGAATCACGCCTCTCGCCTCCCTCGGTGGACGACGATGGGCAGGGGGATGCGTCGACGGTGGTCGACAAGCTGCGCTCCTTGCTGGAAGACAGCGATCCCGAGGCCGAGGAACTGGTCGAAGCCAATCTCAAGCTGCTGCAGGGTGCCTTGCCGGGTAAGGCCGACCAGATCGCCGCCCATGTCCGCGCCTTCGATTTCGACAAGGCCCTGGCGCTGCTGACACCGGCCAAGACGGACGGCCGCCCGCAATTGCCCGAGATCGACCCCGACGTGTTCGACTTCGAGCGTATGGGGCCAATCTACAAATGGGACATGGCCAGGTTGCAGCCTATTCTCGCCGCCTTCCTCGATGATGCCGAGGCCAAGGTCGGGCGCATCGGGGCAGAGGTCGACCTGGCGGCACTGCGCGAAGTGGCGCATGGCCTCAAGGGGACCGCCAATACGGCCGGTGCGTTGCGCCTGGGCCGGTTGGCCGCCGATGTGGAGGCCGCCGCCATCGCTGGAAGCAGTGACGGAATCGCCATGCTGGTTCCCTTGTTGCTCCCGACTCTGGCCGAATTGCGCACAGGCCTTGCTTGTCTACTTTCTGGTAAAGGTGCCCCATGAGCGAGACAGATTTGCGGCGGATCAAGGTTCTGCTGATCGACGACGAGCCCTTCATCCGGGTGACGCTGCGCCAGATCCTCATACAGATCGGCATCCCGCCGTCCAATCTCTACGAGGCCGGTGATGTCAAGGCCGCCATCTCCGAGACGCTGCGCATCCGGCCCAGTGTCGTGCTGTGCGATATCCACATGCCCTACGACGACGGCTTTGCCTATGTGGCGACCCTGCATCGGGCCCCAATTCCAGAGGTGGCCAATACGCCGGTGGTGATGTTGACCTCGGATTCCGGCGAAGAAGCGGTGATGACCGCCAAGGGGCACAAGGTGGCCGGCTATCTGGTCAAGCCGGTGTCCATCGCTGGCGTCAAGAAGGCCATCGAACGCGCCATGAAGGTGACATTACCATGACCGAGGACACCCGCCCCGTCGTCCTGGTGGTGGATGATACCCCGGACAATTTGAAGCTGATGAGCGGTCTTCTGAAAGACCTTTACCGGGTCAAGATCGCCAATGGCGGCGAAAAGGCACTGAGCATCGCCAACTCGGAGATGCCGCCCGACCTGATCCTCCTGGACATCATGATGCCCGACATGGATGGCTACGAGGTCTGTCGCCGGCTGAAGGCCGGCCGCGCCACCCGCGACATTCCGGTGATCTTCCTCACCGCCATGACCGCCACCGAGGATGAGGAGATGGGGCTCAAGCTGGGGGCGGTGGACTACATCACCAAGCCCATCAGCCCCGCCACCGTGCTGGCCCGGGTCGAAACCCATCTGAAGCTCAAGGCCAGCGCCGACTTCCTGCGCGACAAGTCCGAATATCTGGAAAGCGAGGTGGCGCGACGAACCCGCGAAATATCCGCCATCCAGGACGTCACCATCCTGGCCATGGCCTCGCTGGCCG
The DNA here is from genome assembly GCA_016195125.1 of Magnetospirillum sp. GTDB lineage: Bacteria > Pseudomonadota > Alphaproteobacteria > Rhodospirillales > Magnetospirillaceae > Phaeospirillum. Next base: position 3,600 of record JACQAD010000339.1, on the reverse strand, counting down.
AGACCCGCGATTCCGACACCGGCAACCATATTCGCCGCACTCAGCATTACGTTCGGGCGCTGGCGCTGAAGCTGAAGGACCATCCCCGTTTCGCCAACGCTCTCGATGACGGCGTCATCGACATGCTGTTCAAATCGGCACCGCTGCACGATATCGGCAAGGTGGGCATTCCCGACAAAATCCTGCTGAAGCCCGGACGCTTCGAGCCCGATGAATTCGAGATCATGAAGACCCACACCATTCTGGGCCGTGACGCCATCGAGCACGCAGAGCAAAGTCTGGGGACTCCGGTGGCCTTCCTGGCCATGGCCAAGGAGATCGCCTACGCCCATCAGGAAAAGTGGGACGGCAGCGGCTACCCCTTGGGTATCGGCGGCGACGACATTCCCGTTTCCGCCCGTCTGATGGCGGTGGCCGATGTCTACGACGCCCTGATCAGCCGCCGCGTCTACAAGGATGGCATGCCGCATGCCAAGGCGGTTGGGATCATCCGGGACGGTGGCGGCTCCCATTTCGACCCCGATATCGTCGAGGCGTTCCTGACGCTGGAGGAGGAGTTCATGGCGATCGCCAACCGCTTCGCCGACAGCGATCACGATATGGCGAAGAAGAAGGAATATCTGGAACAGGCTGGGAGTTAGGGGGCGTCGCAGATACCGCCATATCGGGCTCATCAGCGAAGCCGCGGATGGTCGCGGCGATTTCCAATTCCCATGGGCGTTCCGGATCGCGGTCGACAATGCGTCATGTCAGTGTGATGTCGTCATCATCCCGCCCCTTTGATCGGTGGTGCGGGCTAAGCGCCATAGACACGGCAAGTGCCTGGGAATTTTATCAGACGGAGAGCCGGGTGATCGGCGTGGGTCGGCTCGGCCGGCTTTCCACCAGGCGGTGATAATGGGCCAGCAATTGATCCGTCACCGAAGGAGGGGAATATTGGTCCAGGTAGGATTGTCTGGCCGCCGATCCCATGGCGGCCAGCCGCTCGGGGGCGTTCAGTAGGCCCACCGCCTGGTCGCGCCAGGCCCGGATGTCCCCCACGGGGACGAGATCACCCGTATGCCGGGGCTTGATCAACCGGCCCATGGCTCCGAAATTCGAGGCCAGCACCGCAACCCCATGGGCGGCGGCCTCGGTGACGGCCATGGGCCATTGCTCGTAGCAAAGCGATGGAACGCAGACCAAGGCAGCTCTTGCCAGGAGGACGGAAACCTCCTCGGGGCTGCGCCACCCCACGAACTCCACCTCGCTGGAGGCTTCGGCCCGCAATTGTTCGCCCAGGGGACCGTCTCCCACCACGGTCAGGGTATGGCCCATGTCACGCCAGGCACGGACAAGATCGCCAATGCCCTTCTCCTCGCTCAATCGTCCCACATAGACGGCGCCCCGGCGAGGATGTCGCCAGGATGCGGCATCCTCGCCGGGGTCGGGTGTGGTATTGGGCTTGATGGCGATGCGGTCGGCGGGCAAGCCTCCCGCGATGAAGCGCTGGCGCGAGAATTCCGAATAGGCCAAGAAAAGATCGACATGGCGGCGCCAGGTGCCCAGGTGATGGTGCAGGAGAGTCAAGGCCGCCACGGTGGCGCTGGCCCGGATATCGTCGCGATAGCATCGCCTCAACACTCCGCGCCATTTCAGGCTGGAGTCCAGGCAGTCTTCACAGGGGGCGCCGTCGCGAAAGAACAGGCCGTTCAGGCACAAATTCCGAAAATTGTGCAGGGTCTGCACCACCGGAATGCCGTCTTCCCTGATGGCGGAATGGATGGAGGGAGACAGGAGAGGAAACCAGTTGTGGATATGGGCCACCTGGGGCCGAAATCGCCGGACGGCGTCGCGCACCAATGACCGCCCCTTGCGCGACCATAGGGCGTTGGCGGCGAGGGCGAGTTGCCCTTGGCCGTCCCGGATATCCCGGTTGTCGATAATCAGACGTTCCACCTGGCAGCCACGGGCCTCCAGCATGGCCGATTCCAGGTCGAAGACACGGTCTTCGCCGCCCCTTTGGCGATAGCGCTCGTGGATGATCAGGATGCGCAACAGGGAACTCCGAAGGCTGAGGTGTTGTTCAGAGGACGCGGCGATCTCTTGTGCCGTACGGGAAGGGAACCGGACAAGCAGCCCCCGCTTCAAGGGGGAGCGTCGGGTCTCGCGGATCGATCATCCCCGTGGCGGGCTGGGAATGGACATGCGAAGGTCGATCGGCCGGATTTTCGGCGACGAAAAGCTGGGGGGACGCCTATTGGTTCTTGCATGCGCCGCCAAATATAATAATTAGCAGTCCTTATGAGCGGTTTATCCCACGGCGACGATGACTGCAATCCAGATCGACCCGCTGTCCCGCGCGGCGGGGCGGTGGCGCGACGGTTCGCCGTGGCGTTGCTGTTCGCCGTGGATGCGACGATTCTTCAGATCTGCGTCCTGATCGGCCTGTGGCTGCGCGGGACCGCGTCCACATGGATGCCGATCAATCTGACGCCCAGCACGTTTCACGGAATTCATCTGGCCGTTCTGGCCCTGCCGCTGGGCTGTTCGTTCTGGTCGCTTTATCCCGGCTATGGCCTGTCGCCGGTGGAGCGATTGCGCCGTCGGACCCTGGTGGCCCTGGTGGGTTTTGGTCTGATGAGCGTTTACGACCATATGGCGCAGAGCGGGCAGTGGTCGCGCGGTGTCTTGCTGATCACCATGGTCCTGGCGATCTCCACCCTTCCACTCAGTCATATGATGGGGCGCCGCCTGCTGTCCCGCCTGGGGCTGTGGGGAGAAAGGGTGGTGGTGCTGGGTGAGCGCGAACGTTGCAAGGCATTGACCGGGATTTTGTCCAGCCAACCGGCCCTGGGCTGGATTCCCGCCGCGGAGGGAGAATGGCCCCCCACCGCTAATTCATCCTGGCACGGCATCGACATGGCCATCCTGGTGCCACCGCCGGGGGATTTGTCCTTGTCGGCGGTTACCGACTGCCTGACATTCCGGCGTTTCGTGATCATTCCCGATCTGGCGGGGCGCAGCCTCGGCGTATCTGCCCAGGAAACCGGGATCGGCCTGGGTCTCGGGATGCGCAATAATCTGCTTTATCCCGGCAACCGGGCCTTGAAGCGATGCCTTGATCTTTTGATGGTCCTGGTGGTCGCGCCGTTGGCGCTGCCGCTGATCCTGGGATTCACCCTGGGGGTCAAGATCGTCTCGCCGGGGCCGGCCTTCTATTCCCAGCTGCGCGAGGGTCTGGGCGGGCGTCCCTTCCGATTGTGGAAGATCCGTTCCATGAGCCCCGATGCCGAAGCCCGGTTGTCCGATGTGGTCGGACAGGACGGACTGGCCCAGGAGGAATGGAAGTCGCGCATGAAATTGGCATCGGATCCTCGGGTCATCCCCGGAGTGGGACGGTTCATGCGGCGCTTTTCCATCGACGAATTGCCGCAATTGCTCAACGTCCTTCTGGGCCATATGAGCCTGGTCGGGCCGCGGCCGCTTCCCGCTTATCATCTGGCGGAAATCCCCCCGGCGCTGGTGGAATTGCGCCGTCAGGTCCGGCCGGGGATCACCGGATGGGCCCAGATCTCCGGCCGCAGCGAAAGCACGGTTCTGCAACAGGTCGAGCACGAT
>JACQAD010000338.1 GCA_016195125.1 Magnetospirillum sp. | reverse complement strand
GGCCGGTCGAGACTTTCGATGACATCGAACAGGGCGACGGCGTCGCGGACCTTGTTGCTCTGCAACGGCCCGATCAGGTGAAGTTCGATACCGGGGAATTCGGCCTTCAGTGCCGGAAACTTGGTCTTGGCCTCCTGCACCCGGTTCTCGCCGAACACCATCTGGCCGGCGGCGATGGCGTCGCGCACGGATTCGGCCGGATGGGTCTTGCTGACCGCCACCAGGGTGACCTTGCGGCCCGCTCCGGCGGCGTCGATGCGAGAGGTGACGGCGGCAAGGCCGGCGGCGACAGCGGACACGGGCGGGAATTCTCCGATACAATGGCGGCATGACCCTAGCAAACGCGTCTTGCCGACTCAACCCATGGCCCGGCCCAAGATTGTTTCTGGTGACCGACGAGGTCCGCCTGCCCGATCCGCGATGCGCCATGACGAGGCTGCCGCCGGGAACGGGGGTGCTGTTGCGCGCCTATATCAGGGGCAAGGATGACGATATGGCCCGCGCGGTGGCAAGGCTGGCCCGGCGGCGGCGGCTGGTCCTGGTGGTGGCTGGCGATTGGCGGCTGGCGGCGCGGTTGGGGGCGGACGGCTTGCACCTGCCGGAAGCAATGGCGCGGCATGGGGTGCTGGCCCCGGCCCTGGGCTGGGTGCGCCGGTGCCGGCGGCTGTTGCTGGTGGCCTGTCACGGCGATAATGCCCTGGGGCGGGCGCGGACTTTGGGGGCCGATGCCGCCTTGCTGTCGCCGGTCTTCACCACCAGAAGCCATCCGGGCGCTCCCACGCTGGGCGTCCTCCGTTTCGGTCTGATGGCCCGTCGCGCCGGATTGCCGGTGATCGCCCTGGGCGGGCTCGACCGGCGGAGCCGGCGCCGCCTGCCGCCGGGCAGTGCCGCCGGTCTGGCGGCGATTTCGGGTCTTACAACGCCCTGAGCGCCTCGGCGACGGCCACCGCCACCGGAATCCAATCGCCGACCTTGGGCTGGCGGAACAGGCGCGCCGTGGGATACCAGGGCGAATCCAGGCGCTGATCCAGCCATCGCCATTCGGGATAGGCCGACACCATCACCCAGAGGGGACAGCCCAGGGCGCCGGCCAGATGGGCGGTGGAGGTATCGGACGAGATCACCAGATCGGCGGCCCGCATCAGGGCGGCGGTGCCCAGGAAGGCCCCTTCGGCATCACAATCGGCGGGCAGGGGAACCAGCGGGAAGGGAGATTCACTGACCTTCTCGTCGCCGCCGTGCACGCTGAAGAAGTCCACCCGGTCGGAGAGGGCCGCCAGCGGCGCCAGCTGGGCCAGGGGGATCGAGCGGAAATGATCCAGGCCGTAATCGGGATTACCCTGCCAGTTGAGGGCGACGCTGAGGCGGCCGGGACGATGCAGGCGCTGACGCCATGCGGCCACCTGCTCATCCGGCGCCGTCAGATACGGCACGCGGGCGGCGCCGAACGGCTCGGTCGGCCACAACAGCAGCGGCAGGCTGGCGATGGGAATCTTATGATCGAAATCAGGTTCAGGGCTGCCCAGGCGATGATAGGATAGGCTGGGCGAGGCGGCGAAACAGCGGCTTAGGGTCGGGATCAAACGGGCGGGCAGGGACAGAATCACCTGGGCGCCGCGCTCGAGAAGTGGCAGAACGAAGCGGATATACTGGAACGTATCGCCTGCGTATTGATCCTGGTCGATCAGCAGGGTGAGACCGGAGATCGATTCAGGCAGGCGGGCGAAGGGGCGCCGGTGGCGGGATTCGTAATCGGCCCAGCCGGTGGCGTAATCCTCGGCGCGCAGGGCGGCGAAGCCGCGATTGAAACGGGCCAGCTCATCGTCGGAGGCCAATTCCACCGCCCGATCAAGGGCGGCACGGGCGGCGGTGACATCGCCGCTCAGCAACAGGGCGTTGCCGCGATTGATCCAGGCGCCCACATGATCGGGCACCAGGGCAAGGGCCCGGGCGCTGGCGGCCAGCGAGGCTTCGGCATGGCCAGCCAGATGCAGGGACGAGGACAGGGTCGCCGCCATATCGGCATTGCCCGGAACCAGCTCACAGGCGCGGCCGAAGGCGGCGGCGGCTTGGTCATGGCGGCGCAGGGCCTGCAGGATTTCGCCCTGGCTCAGATGAAAACCGGGATCGGCGGGATTGAGGGCGATGGCCCGGTGGATGGCGCTCTCGGCCTCGGCCAGGGCGGCAACATCACCGATGAGTCGCAAGGAGCGGGCAAGATTGGCCCAGGCGGCGGGATTGGATTGGCTGAGGGTGAGGGCGTGGCGGATATGGTCGGCGGCCTCGGCGGCGTTGCCCAATTGCAGGCGGGCGCAGCCGAGCAGATGCCAAAGGCTGGAATTACCTGCGTCACTGGCCAGCAGGGTCACCGCCAAATGTGCGGCTTCGGCCGGGCGGCCGTCCCGCATCAAGGTGACGGCCTGATCGAGGGACGCAGACTTCATGGGGGCCTCACACAAAAAGAAAGAGGGCGGCCGAAGCCGCCCTCTCCCCAATCGGGTATCGACGTCCTATTAGAAGGACAGCGACAGACCGGACATCACAGCCCAACCAGCGTTGTGGTACTGCGACTTGACCACGTCGGTGTTGGTCATGCCGTAGCGCTGATCGGTGTACTCGATGTAGCCAACCGAAGCCAGGACGTCCACGCCCGGGCCGAGGTTGTACTTGCCCGAAGCCTGGTAGGCTTCGATGGTGTCGTCGCGGTTCGCACCGGTGTTGGCGGCGCGCAGGTTGGTATCGCCAACCACGGCCGACTTGAAGTAAGCGAACGAAACGGCATACGGGCCGGAAGCGTACTGCAGACCCACGTCGTAGGCGATGCCGCCGAAGTCCAGCTCGCCGCCGCCAGTGGTGGACGACTTGCTGTTGTAGGTGCCGGTCTGCGAGGTGCCGGTCAGCACGGCGGAGGTGATGCCTGGCCGGTAGCGGTCAGGTCAACCCACACATAGCCGGCCGAAGCCTTCACGCCCACCGGGCCGAAGGTGTTGGCGTACATGGCGGCGCCACCGACGGCACCCATGCGATCGGAACCGACGCCACGGGAGTGCTGACCACCCTGCGAGGTGTTGGCGCCCGACAGGGTCTTGGTGACGTTCGGGATGTACGACGCGCCGAGGGTCAGACCGTAGAAGGTCGGAGCCACGTAGGTGATCTTCTCGGCCTTGTCGTCCGAGATGATGGCGGTGGTGTTGGACGAGCTGGTGTAGCCAACGCGCTGGTTCATGCCCATCACGCCGGTCGGACGGACGACCGACCAGTTGCCGAGCATCATGCCGCCATTGGTGAAGTTGCCGGCGGCGTCGGGAGCCTGCACGTGCAGCAGGGCGGTGCCGTTGGCGTGGGCGCCAACCAGAACCTTACCGAAGCCACCCTCGATCCAGGCGTAGGACTGGTCGATCGGATCGGTGGTGATGTCGGTGTGACCACCGGCTTCCAGGGAGATCATGACGCCGACCTTCAGGCCGTTGTCCAGAGCGGTGCTGCCCGAGAACCAAATCTCGTTGTCGCCCTTGATGTCGACGTTCTGACGCTGCACGCCGCCGCCGTTGCCCTGGGCGGAGATGTTGTTGGCAGCGGTGCCGTTGGTGCCGTTCTGGAAGGCAGATTCCTGCCAAGCACCGACAACCCACCACTTGGAGTAGCCGCCAACATTGATCTTGATCTTCTCGGCGGCGTCAGCGGCGCCGGCAGAGAACATGCCGGCAGCCACGAGGGCGGTGCTGGCCAAAAGAATCTTCTTCATGGTATCTCCTCTCTTTGGCTTCGCGATGACGACCCCCAATGGCCGCCCCTGCTATCCAAATGAACGAACGATCGACATGACGCCATGGTCGACCCCAACAGTCAAGCAAGGTGGGACGGTGCCTGTATCGAAAACCTCGCACTGTGGCATTGGCGCAACAGTCGGGTCGGACGGATAGGGTGGCCGCAGAGGGATTGTCATCCCGACGACCATAGGGACGGAGGGATCTCTGTCTGGTGCGATGGGTCGGAAATGGCGCCGCCCCACCAGAGTCGAGATCCCTCGCAGACGCTCGGGATGACAAGTCCCGCAAATGTATTGCCTCGACCGCTTCGGTGAAGGCGCTTGCAGGGTGGGCGCCTCTCGTAGCATTCTCGGGGTCGCGACGGCGGAGTCCTCCGCCATCGTCGGGTTTTCGCGTGCCAACAGGCCGTGCAATGGCGCGGCGGGATGAAGACGTAAGATGATGAGGAAGACTTTGTTGGGCGGCTATGGCGCCCTTGCCGTCCTGGGCGCCGCCCTGGCGCTGTCGGCCTGCGACCAGACTCAGGCGGTCTATCCGACCAAGGACAAGGGCGATTCCGCGCCCCGCATGTCCAATGAGAAGCGGGAGACCATCTTCGGGCCGGAAGGCATGTTCGGCAAGAGCAAGCCCGAGGGCGAGGGCGTCGGGATCGGCGTCAACGCCTTCTTGTGGCGGGCATCGCTGGACACCATCTCGTTCATGCCCATCACCACGGCCGATGCCTTCGGCGGCACCATCATCACCGATTGGTACCAGCTGCCGGAAACGCCGAGCGAGCGTTACAAGGTCAACGTCTTCATTCTTGACCGCACCCTACGCGCCGATGGCGTCAAGGTGTCGCTGTTCAAGCAGATGCGCGATTCCACCGGCAATTGGGCCGATGTCCGCGTCGATCCCCGCATGGCGGTGGACCTGGAGAACTCGATCCTGACCCGGGCGCGCCAGCTGCGCGTGGTTTCCACCGAGTAGATTCCGCCGCAAGGGTGGATCGCCATGGGTCCACCTCTTTCGCCTTTAAACATCAGCAGCAATGGACGGCCCCATGTCGCGCCCAGAAGGCATCAGCGGCGAGCGTTATAACGTCAAGGAAACCGAAGCCAAGTGGCAGCGTGTCTGGGAAGACAAGGGCTGTTTCGAAGCCGAGATGGATTCCGCCGGACCCAAATACTATGTGCTCGAGATGTTTCCCTATCCGTCGGGACGCATCCATATGGGCCATGTGCGCAATTACACCCTGGGCGACGTGGTGGCGCGCTACAAGCGGGCCAAGGGCTTCAACGTCCTGCACCCCATGGGCTGGGACGCCTTCGGCCTGCCGGCCGAGAACGCCGCCATCCAGAACAACGTGCACCCGGCCAAATGGACGCGCGAGAACATCGCCGCCATGCGCGAGCAGCTGAAATCCATGGGCCTGTCCTATGATTGGCGTCGCGAGGTCGCCACTTGCGAGCCCGAATATTACCGCCACGAACAGAAGATGTTCCTGGACTTCCTTGAACGCGGGCTGGTCTATCGCAAGGAATCCTGGGTTAATTGGGATCCGGTCGAGAACACCGTTCTGGCCAACGAGCAGGTAATCGACGGCCGCGGCTGGCGCTCGGGCGCCCTGGTGGAAAAGCGGCTGCTGTCGCAATGGTTCCTCAAG
>JACQAD010000337.1 GCA_016195125.1 Magnetospirillum sp. | reverse complement strand
GGCGGCGGCGGCGGTGGTGGCGGCTTGATCTCGGCGATGAGCTTGGCTTCCAGGGGCGCCCGCAGCACCTCGACGGCGCGCTGGCCCAGGCCGTTGACCAGGCCGTAGATCAGAGCGGCATGGAACAGCACCACCCCGGCCAGACCGGCCAGGCGTCGAGTGGGGTGCCGTTGGCGCGAGCGGTACATGGATTACTCCAGGGCGATCAGGCGCCAGCCCTCGGCGACGCTCATCCATGACAGCAAGGCCTTGCCGCCCTTGGCCAGCAGGACCGGACGGTCGGAATTGTCCTTGGTGGTGGCGATGGGACGCGGCGCGCTCCAGTTCTTGCCGCCATCCTCGGAGGATTGGGCCATCACCGAACTGGTCTCGCCGTCGAACTCCTTCCAGGCCAGCCACAGGCGCGAGCCCAGGCTCAGTACTTGCGGGCTGGCGGGGTTGCGGCCGGGCTCGCCCAGGGCCAGGGGCGCCGAGAACGGGCCGTCGGACGAGGGGGCGCCCGCATAGAACAGGCCCTTGCGGGTGCCGCCGCCCGAATACCACGCCGCATGAACCGAGCCGTCGGCGGATACGGCCAGGGAGGGGCCGTAATGGGGGCAGGCATCCACGCGCCAATCGTCGTCGGAGACTTTGCGCAGGGCGCCGGGATGGTCGCGGTCGCTGAAGCTCAGGATGGCGTGGTCGCGGATATTGGGCTCGAAGATATGGCGCCACATCACCACCGGCAGGCCGTTGCGGTCCTGGCCCATGACCACCCGGCAGCATTCGCAGGCGAAGGATTGGGCGATGCCCTCGTGGACGAAGCTCCGCCCGCCATCGTCGGACCAGGCCAGGGCCAGGGCGCCGCCGCGATAGGGCTTGCCCGCCTTCTTGGCGGCGGCCTCTTCGCGTTTGTCGATCCAGGCCAGGGTGAGGCGGTCGTCGGCGCCAACCATCAGGGCGGGGAAGCGCTGGCTGGTGTGGTCCGAGGCGACGGCGCGGGCGGCGCTGAAGCTGCGTCCGCCATCCTCGGAACGGGCCAGCATCAGGGCGCCGTTATAGCGGGCATCCTTGCGCACGGCCCAGGCCGCGTAGACCCGGCCCTTGCCGTCCGAGGCGATGGCGATTCGGGCATCGGTATTGGCGTCGATGGTTTCCGCGCCGCTGTTCAGGGCGATGGCGGGCTCGAAATTGGCACCGTCGTCAGCGGAGCGGGCCAGCATCACCCGGCCTCCCGCCACCCAGCCCAACACCAGGGAGCCGTCGGCCAGAAATGCCGGATTGGCCTGGGTGGCGCAGGCCAATCCGGTGTCGTCGGAAAGGCAGCCCGACCGGGATGCCATGGCCTTGGGGGCGTGATGCTGGTGACCTCCCTCCGCGGCCTGGGCCTGCGGAATCATGAACAGCAGCAGGGCCAGGCCCCAGGGGCGCAAGGACGTCATGGTCGGGCTCTCCATCAAAGCTTGACCTTCAACTCGGCGATGAAGGTCCGCTGCGGGAAGGGGTGAAATTCCCAGTATTTGCAGTTGTTGACGTTGTCGACGCCCAGGGCCGCTTCCAGGTTCTCGCTGTGTTTGTAGCGGGCACGCAGATCAAGGACCATGAAGGAGTCGAAGGCGCCGTAAACGCCGTTAACGTGGTCGGTGGCATCCATGTTGGAGGACATGCGGGCCTGATAGCGGGCGGCACCGGTCAGGGTCCATTCGTCATTGGGGCGGTAGCTGGCCACCATGGTGCTGCGCCACATGGGAATATTGGGCACCGGCTTGCCCGCCACCTGGGCGGTGCCGGCCCAGGCGGCATCGCGGATGATCTCGGCATCCACATAGGTCAGGCTGCCCGACAGGTCGAAGCCGTCGAACAGAACATTGCTCTGGCTTGCCGCCGCTTCAATGCCGCGATTGCGGATCTCGTCCACATTGGAGACGAACGAAGCGGTGCCGCCGGTGCTGGCGGTGGTGGTCTGGCTGATCAGGGCGTTGGTGACGTTCTCCTGGAAGAAGGACAGGCGAGTCTTGCCCTCGCCCAGCGTCGTCTCGAACGCCAGTTCGTAGCTGTTGACCCGCTCGGGCCTCAAATTGGGATTGGCGATGGCGGTGTTGGTGCCGGTGCCGGTGGTGAGATACAGCTCGGAGACGGTGGGAAAGCGGGTGGAACGCGCCGCCGAGCCGGTGACGGTCCATTGCGGCATGAATTCCCAGGACAACGAGCCCTTGGGCGAGAAGGCGGTTTGCTCGCTGGGCTTGGCCAGGGCGCTGCTGGTGGCCGTGGACATGACGAAGCCCTTGAACGCCTCCCAGACTTCATAGCGGCCGCCGCCGGTGAACTTCAGCGTGTCGGTCAGCTTCCAGACGTCCTGGGCCCACAGGGCGGTGGTCTGGGTGACGCCGCGCGAATCGGTGGAGCGCCCGGTGGCCGGGGATTCGGTGCGCCAATTGGCGGTGTTGTAGGTGGTGTTGACCAGGATGTAGCGGTCGAAATGCACCCCGGCGCTGGCCTCATGGGCACCCCCCACCCCCTCGGGCCGGAAGATGGCCTTGCCGTCCAGGGTGCTCCAGTTGGTGCCGTCCATCTGGGCGTATTTGCCGTCGGTGGTGAAGTTCAGGCCGCCGGTGGTGGAGCGCGGCTGCTTCTGGACGTCGTGGTCATACTGGACATGGGTGGCGGTGGCTTCCACATCCCACATGCCCTTGGTGTCGGATTTCAGCGACACGGCATGGGTCGAGCGCATCTGCTCCAGGATATAATTGGCATTGGCGAAGGAGGTGCCGGTGGTGGTGGTGCCGTAGGTGGCGTTGCCGCTGGCATCCTTCAGGTAGGATTCCACCCGCGAGCGTCCGTGATTCTGCCAGAAGCCGAACAGGTAGCTGAGCTTGAGCTCGGAGGTCAGGTCATAGGCGGCCTTGGCCTTGAAGGTCTGCATTTCCGTATGCAGGAGGCCGCCGGCGCCGATGATGTTGGTGGGCGAGCCGATCTTGTTGACGGCGGCGATCTGGCCGGTGGTGCCGGCCGGGGCGCTACCGGCATTGGTGACCATGGACACTGGCTGGGCGAAGGAATTCTCGGTATTGGCCGACAGGAACAGTGACAGCTTGTTGAACTTGTTACCGTAGGTGGCGCTGGTCTGGTCGGTGCGGTAGGTGTCCTTGGTGTTGTACAGGCTGAAATATTGCAGGGATTCCGTCTGCTTCAGGGTCGCTTCCTGCTGCTCGGGCATGCGGGTGGTGATCTGGAGCACGCCGCCCATGGCATTGCCGGAATGCTGGGCCGAGAACGGGCCGTACATCATATCGACCCGCTCGATCTCCTCGGGCGCCACCAGGCCCCAATTGGGGCCGCCGCGGGTGTTGTCATTGGCGATCAGGGCGGATATCAGCACATCGTCGGCATAGACCAGTGAGCGGGCGCTGGAATTATAGCCCCAGGTCCGGGTCATCAGGATCGCCTGGGTGTCGCCGTTGTTGCGCTTGCGGACCGACAGGCTGGGCATGTACTTCACCGCATCCTCGGTGTCGATGATGTTGACGGTGTCGGCCAGCTTTTCGCGGGTGATGGATTCCGAGGTGTTGGGAAGCTTGTACCTCTCCATCACCGTGGGCTTTTCCTTGATCACCACCTCGGGCATGTCGGGCACGTCATCGGCGGCGAAGGCCGGAAAGCCGATCATCAGGGCCAGGGCGGCACAGGAAGCGCGCAGACGGGCGCGGGCGCTAAAACAGGAAATCATGATAGTCCTCGAACCAGGGATCGCGAGACGGGAAGGCGGCATCGCCGTCCCGCTCGGGAATCAGCGATGGCCCTAGGCGGTGCGAGGAGAGGCTGGGGGGGCCCGCGACCGGGCGAAGGCGGGCCGCGACAGATCGCGGACCTGATCGGCGACCGCCACCATACTGACCGGAGCCGCCCGCGTCGGCAGGCGAAGACCGATCTCGGGGCCGGTGGTGGCGTGGTCGCCGGCCATGGGCAGACAGAACACGCAATGCTTGGTCTGTACGGACGACGGGGCGGGAGAGCCGCCATCGGGCTGGCCGGCTCCCGGATCGTGGCAGAGCGAGGATTGCAGGTCGGCCTGCAGACCGGCCTCCCCCAAACCGGCGGCGACGGCGCCGAAATCAAGCAGCGGCGCCAGCAATTGCAGGCTGAAGGCCAGCAGCAGCACCCGGACGACGCCGGATGCTCCGGCCCGCGCCCTGCGCAACAGACTGCCCTGACGCAATCCTCCGCCGCTCATGATTTGATGCGCCCCAGGTGCACGTTAACCAAGCTGTAAGGTTTAGGGGTGGGCTTGGGTAAAGTCAACGGCGATCAATGACGGAGATGGAATTGACGAGCGCATTGAAAGGATTAGAACATTCGAAAGTAATGCCATATTAGCGAGGACGAATGTTATGTCTGGTTTATGGCCCCGTCATGGATTATGCCCTCGGCGCGACGGGTGTCACCGTGAGTGAAAGCGCAGTGTTTCGTTACACGGACTCACAAAGTAACTCCCTTCGTGGGTGGAGGACGTGACCGCACCGCAGCATAATGAATCCCATGAACAACCCAACGGACGACATCCGGGACAGGCGGTCATGAACGGTTCACTCATCGAGATCATCGGCAAGGCGATCGCTGCCGCTCGGCAGCTGGGCCTGGATTGTACCGAGGAGCGCGACGCGGCACGGGCGGTGCTGCTGGCCAGCGACCTCAGCCTGTCTCCGGGTGTCGCTCGGGTTCTGGTGGATCAGCTTTATCCCCTGGTGAACTGTCCCCAGGCGGCCTGATCCCTTGGCCGGGAGAGGATAATGACCGGCAAATCATTTCGCTGTATCGCCATGATGTCCGAAGCGCGGCGTCTTTATGACGAGGGGCGCTACGCCGAATGCATGCGCATCATCGACAGCATCCGCAGCTGTACCACCCAATGCGGGGAAGAGGCGGTGTGTGCCACCGCCCTTCGCATCGTCAGCCTGCAGGTGAGCCAGTTCCAGCCTCAACCGGCCGAGTGAGTTCCTATCCCTTGGCCTGATAGTACAGGTTCTGGACATGGCTGCCGGCGGCGAAGAACACCCAGCGCTCGGCCAGCAGGCCCACATACTGGCAGACGAAGGCCAGCACCGGCAGACCGGCCAGCAACAGCGCCGCCGGAATCACGAAGGCCACCAGCAGGAAAAACACCGTCAGGCCCCGCACCGTCTCGGCCCCGCCGGGCGCGGCGAATTCGATGGTGTTGAAGCTTTGCCCCATGAAGCCCTGGGTCACCTGACGAATCTGGGTGTGGTGAAGGCCGATGGCGCTTTTCATGGTGGATTGCGGCTTGGTCCGGGCGTTCAGCCACAATTGGAAGGTCCGCGCCGCCAGGGCCGCCACGGTCAGGACCAAGGCGGCCCCGCTCATGAAACCGGACAGGGCGTTGGCCTGGATCTGGGCATAGGCGGCGGCCAGGGTGAAGCCCGAGGCCAGCCCCATCAGCAGGTAATTGACCACCGTCCATGACGAGGCCCACTGGCGGATGAAGCGGACACAGGCATAGATCATCCCCGTGCAGACGAACAGAGCCACCGATCCCAAGACCACCAGCAGACCCAGCGCCATGGGCAGGTCCAGAGTCTTGCCGTTGCCGAAGGTCATCAGCACCGGCGCCCAGCCGATGGCATGGATCAGCGTATAGAGGAACGCCAGGGCACACAGGGCCGGAATCATCAGCACTTCGCGCGACAGCCACGAGGTGCGCCAACGGGTCGCGGCGCGCCAGCCCCTCTGGGGATTGGCCAGATGGAAGACCGAGGCCACCAGGCCCAGGCCCAGCATCACCAGCGCCAGGACGCCGCCGAGGGCGAAGAACCCTCCGCTCTCGCTGCCCAGGTAGAATTGCCCCAGGACCAGGGCGATCAGCAAGCCCTGGCCGGCACCGATCAGGGTGGTGAGGAAAATGACGGAAAAGGCGGGTTTCATCAGTCTCTCCTTCCGTCTACCAGCTCGACACGCCGTCGATGGTGGGGGTGTTGAAGGCGGGACGGGGCTTTTCGCTCTCGGCCTTCAGCGGGTTATCGACGCGGACCAACTCGTCGGCGTGCAGGATTGTGGTGATCTTGCGCCGGGGCAGGTAGTGGTTGGCGGGCTTGGTGCCCCATTCCGGCATCAGCTGGAAACCGCCATTCTCGCGGATGGCCCTGGCGGCCTCCGATTGCGGGTCGTTGATGTCGCCGAAAATGCGGGCCGAGGCCGGACAGGCCAGGACGCAGGCGGGCTTGCGGCGGTCTTCCTCGATGGTCATGTCGGTGATGCGATCGACGCACAGCGTGCACTTCTTCATGACGCCCTGGACCGGATCGAACTTGCGGGCGCCATAGGGGCAGGACCACGAGCAGTATTTGCAGCCGATGCACTTGTCGTAATCCACCAGGACGATGCCGTCCTCCTCGCGCTTATAGCTCGCCCCGGTGGGGCAGACCGGCACGCAGGGCGGCTCCTCGCAATGGAGGCAGGATTTCGGGAAGTGGATGGTCTCGGTATCGGGAAAGGTGCCGCATTCATAGGTCTGGACGCGGTTGAAGAACACGCCCGTCGGATCCTTTCCATAGGGATTCTCGTCGGTGAGCGGTCCGGCCCAGCCCGAGGTGTTCCATTCCTTGCACGAGGTCACGCAGGCATGGCAGCCGACGCAGACATTGAGGTCGATGACCAGGGCGAGTTGCTTGCTCATGGTCACCTCCTCCCCGCCAGATAGGCCCGGACCTTGGCCTTGAAGCCGATGGCCTGACCGGGCAGGGTCGGCATGGGCGCGAATTGCGGCCAGCTTTCCTCGGCCTCGCCGGGCTTGCAGGCGGTGACGCGGACCTTCAAATCGTACCAGGCCGCCTGACCGGTGACCGGGTCCGAATTGGACACCGACGCCCCGCCGACCATGTTGGGCAATTCTTCGCTGATCAGGTGATTGAGCAGGAAGCCTTTCTTGGACTCGTTGGCGTCGGCATCCAGACCCCAGGCGCCCGAGGCCTTGCCGATGGCATTCCAGGTCCAGACCGTGCCGGGCTCCACCGCCTCGGTGAACTTGGCCTGACACTTGATCTTGCCCCAGGGGCTTTCCACCCAGACCCAGGCGCCGTCGTCGAAATTGCTCACCGCTCCCACCTTGGGGTGCATGAACAGCACGTTGTTGGTGTGGATCTGGCGCAGCCAGGCATTCTGGGAATCCCAGGAATGGTACATGGCCATGGGCCGCTGGGTCAGGGCCGAGAGCGGGAAGGAATGCCCGTCCGAGCACCGCCATTCCAGCGGCGTGTAGTAGAAGGGCAGGGGGTCGAAGAAGGTCTTGACCCGTTCGCGCAGGCGCTCGGGCGGCAGCTTGCCCTTCCACTTGCCTTCGCCGGCCAGCCGGAACTTCTGCAGCACCTCGGAATAGATATGCGGCATGATCGGATCGGTGAAGCGCACCATGCGGTGGCGGTAGGCCCAGTCCAGGTAGCCCTTGTTCCAATTGCGCATGTACTGGAAGCTGGGCGGCAGCTCGTGGTGATAGTGATTGTTGTTGCGGGCGTACATTTCCCACTGGTTGGGATTAGGCTCGCCCACCAGGAATTTCTCGCCCGCTGTTCCGCGCCAGCCCGACAGGAAGCCGATGCCCGAGCCCGGCTCGGTCTCGAAATTGACGATGAAGTCGGGATAGTCGCGGAACTTGCGCGAACCGTCCTTGTTGGTGAAGGCCGGCAGTTTCAGCCTGGTGGCCAGCTCGATGATCACTTCCTGGAAGGGCTTGGACTCGCCCAGGGGCGGCAGGATCGGCACGCGTACCGAATCCACCGGCCCGTCGAATTCCGAGATGTGCCGGTCCAGGATGCTCATGACGTCATGGCGCTCCAGATACGAGGTATCGGGCAGCACCAGATCGGCGAAGGCCACGGTCTCGGACTGGAAGGCGTCGCAGACCACCAGGAAGGGAATCTTGTAGGCACCGCTCTCGTCCTTGTCGGTGAGCATCTTGCGCACCTCGGACGTGTTCATGGTCGAGTTCCAGGCCATGTTGGCCATGAACAGCAGCAGGGTGTCGATGGGGTAGGGATCGCCCTTCCAGGCATTGGTGATGGCGTTGTGCATCATGCCATGGACGGAGAGCGGGTATTCCCACGAGAAGCCCTTGTCCAGGCGGATGGGCTCACCCTCGGCATCCACCGACAGGTCGTCGGGGTCGGCGGGCCAGCCCAGCGGGGTGCCCACCAGCGCCTCGCCGGCCTTGATGGCCTGAGGCCCCTTGGGCGGCTTGGGGCAGGGCGGGATCGGACGCGGGAAGGGGGCGCGATGCCGGAATCCGCCGGGCCGGTCGATGGTGCCCAGCAGGGTCATCAGGATGGCCAGCGCCCGGGTGGTGTGGAAGCCGTTGGAATGGGCGGCGAGGCCGCGCATGGCATGGAAGGCCACCGGATTGCCGGTGATCTTGTCGTGCTCGTTGCCCCAGCAATCGGTCCAGGCGATAGGCAGCTCGATGGTCTGGTCGCGTGCCGTGACGCCCATTTCGTGGGCGAGGCGGCGGATGGTGGCGGCGGGAATGCCGGTGATGCCCTCGGCCCATTCCGGGGTGTAATCCTTGACCCGCTCCTTGAGCAGCTGGAACGAGGGCTTGACCGGGGTGCCGTCCGCAAGGGTGAAGCTGCCCATGAGGCGGCCCTCGGTCCCCTTGGTCCGGGCGATGACCGGCTTGTCGCCGGCGCGGTCCCACCACATCTTGTCCGGGGTCTCGAAGGTGTCGGGGCGAACCGGCACCGAGCCCTCGCGCACGAACAGGCCGTGCTCGTCGCTGGCGGCATCCTGGTTCACCAGCTCGGCGGCGTTGGTGTACTGGACCAGGAAGTCGCGGTCGTAAAGGCCCAGCTCGATGAGTTCACGCACCAATGCCAGCAGCAGGGCGCCGTCGGTGCCGGGGCGGATGGGAACCCATTCGTCGGCGATGGCGGCATAGCCGGTGCGGACCGGATTGATGGCGATGAAGCGGCCGCCGCCGCGCTTGAAGGCGGCAAGCTCGCGCTTCAGGGGATTGGAGTGATGGTCCTCGGCGGTGCCGATCATGATGAACAGCTTGGCCCGTTCGAGATCGGGGCCGCCGAACTCCCAGAAGCTGCCGCCAAAGGTGTAGATCATGCCGGCGGCCATGTTGACCGAGCAGAATCCGCCATGGGCGGCGTAATTGGGGGTGCCGAACTTGGCGGCGAACAGGCCGGTCAGGGCCTGCATCTGGTCGCGGCCGGTGAACAGCGCGAACTTCTTGGGGTCGGTGGCGCGAAGATGGCCCAGGCGCTCGGCCAGGGTGGAGAAGGCCTCCTCCCAGCTGATGGGCTCGAAGGCGGATTCGCCGCGCTCGGCACCGTCCTTGCGCTTCAGGGGCCGGGTCAGGCGGGCGGGCGAGTACTGCTTCATGATGCCCGAGGCACCCTTGGCGCACATGATGCCCTTGTTCAGGGGGTGGTCCGGGTTGCCCTCGATATAGCGGACCTCGCCGTCGCGCAGATGGACGCGGATGCCGCAGCGGCAGGCGCACATATAGCACGTGGTGGTCTTGACCTCGGATCGTCCGAGCTCGGAATCCGGAATGGATGCGGGATCCCTCATGCCGGCTTGCTCCCCCCTGTTATGTCCCTGCCCTCAGCGGGGCCTTTAGGACACTCTACTTTAGGGGGCTCTAATAAGGCAATCGGGAAAGGGGATCAGGCGCCGGGCTTGTCGGTGAACAGTGAATCGTACAATTCGTTGAGGCGGCGCGGCGCGATCTCGGACATGCGCAGATTGCGGATCGCCAGCAATTCCGAGGGGCCGACCCCCTTCTTGGCGGCGGCCATGGCGTCCAGGCCCTGCAGGTGGCGGGACAGGCGGTTGAATTTGGAGATCTGGCGGGCGGCGACCATGACATCGTCCAGGCCGATGCTGCTCGGTCCGATCGTCTCGGTGAACGCTTTTTTCAAGCCGATCCGCCAATCATCCATGATCCCGCCTCCGCTACTGAAGGAGGGATCATACCTATGGGATAGGAAAGAGTCTTGTACGAAAAAGACTAGCCCCTGACGGAACGCAAGAACTCCTCGGCCTCGGCATTGAGTTCGGCCACGGCCTCGGACAGGCTCTTGGCGCCCCAGATGACCCGCACCGCGCCGGCACAGGAGCGGGCCGACGAGCGCGATAACTGCGCCACGCTGCCAGACACTTCGCCGGCCTGGGTCGCCACCTCCCCGATATTGCTGGAGATGTCACGGGTGGTGCTCTCCTGCTGCTGGACGGCGCCGGCGATGGCGGTGGAGATGTTGTCGATGGCGCGGATGGTTTCGACCACACCTTCGATGGACGACGTCATCTCGCGGGTGGAATCCTGGACCGCCGAAACCTGATTGGAGATTTCCTCGGTGGCCTTGGCGGTCTGGTTGGCCAGATGCTTGACCTCGTTGGCGACGACCGCGAACCCCTTGCCGGCCTCACCGGCCCGCGCCGCCTCGATGGTGGCGTTGAGCGCCAGAAGATTGGTCTGGGCGGCGATGTCGTTGATCAGATTGACCACATTGCCGATGGCCTGGACGGATTCGGACAATCCGGCCATCTGCTGGGCGGTCGTGTTGACGCTGGACACCGCCTGTTGGGCGATCTGGCTGGACTGGCCGACCTGTTGGGCGATCTCGTTGATGGACAGGGCCAATTGGCGGGTGGCGTCCGAGACGGTGGCGGCGCGTTCGGTGGTGATGTTGGCGGCCTCGCTGACATCAAGGGAGCGCGAGCCGCTCTGTCCCGATCGGGTGGCCATGTTCTGGGCGGTCTGCTGAATGCTGGAGGTGGAAACCTGCACCTCGGCGACCTTG
The DNA here is from genome assembly GCA_016195125.1 of Magnetospirillum sp. Lineage (GTDB taxonomy): Bacteria > Pseudomonadota > Alphaproteobacteria > Rhodospirillales > Magnetospirillaceae > Phaeospirillum. The sequence goes on along the minus strand of JACQAD010000337.1, from coordinate 619 downwards.
GTCTTGACCGTGGCTTCGAAATGGTCGGCCATCTCCCGCATGGTCCGCGCCCGCTCCTCGGCCGAGCGCAGCCGCTCCTGCTCCTGGGCCGACCGCAGGTGCTCGGCCTCCAGCATGTGTTCCTTGAAGACCTGGACGGTACGGGCCATGTCGCCCACTTCGTCCTTCCGCTCGATCGCCTCGATCTCCACCGAGGTGTCGCCGTCGGCCAGGCGGCCCATCAAGGTGGTCATACGGCCGATGGGATTGATGATGACCCGGGTCAGGATGGAGCGCACGCCCAGCACCGAGACGATGGTGGCGGCGATACCGAAGACCAGCAGGCCCAGCAGAATCTTGTTCAGCTCGGACTTCTCGGCCGCCGTGGACAGCGAGGACGACAGGACCGCGATCACCTCTCCGTCCTGCATTCCCATGCCGCCGTGGCAGGAATGGCAGACCTCTTCCTTGGCGCCGTCGGTGACGCCCAGCACGATGGGCATGGCATAGCGGTAGGAATCGGCGGTCAGGCGGCCGACCGGCTGGCCGGTGGCCAGGGCTTCGCGGTCGATGTCGTCCTGGGGTGCCTTGGCGGCGCGATCAGGCTCCACATCCTTCATATAGGTGGTGACCTTGGAGC
>JACQAD010000319.1 GCA_016195125.1 Magnetospirillum sp. | reverse complement strand
CTGGTTGACGGGGATGCCGCGGGCCAGTTCGGTCTTGATGAAGCCCAATTGCGAGGCGGCGCTGATGCCGTCAAGGGAGGTGCCGCGACCGAAGGTAAGGGTCATGGCCTCGGCCAGGGAGGGCGAGCCGGTGGTGAACAGCGGCTTGGGGGCCACGAAGGCGGTCATCGGCACCGGGAAGGAGACCAGAACCACGACGCGGCCGACCATGGCCGGGTTGAAGACGTTCTGGCCCAATCCGCCGAAGGCGTGCTTGGCCAGGCAGACGGCGAAGACCGAGGCGACCACGGCCACCCACCACGGCGCCCAGGGCGGCAGGGACAGGGCCAGCAGCCAGCCGGTGATCATCACCGAGCCGTCGCCCAGCGCCCGATCCGAATCGCCGCCGGCGACGCGCACGCAGATGGCCTCGCAGACCAGGCAGGCGCCCATGGTGACCACGAACAGGAAGATGGCGGGAAGGCCGAACAGCCACAAATTATACAGCGTGGCCGGCGCCAGGGCCGCCAGGACCGTGTACATGGTCTGCTTGACGCTGTTGGGGCCGTGGGTGAACGGTCCGCTCTTGTCGACGACGATACTCATGCGCTGGCCCCGCCTGCGGTGTTCGATTGAGCTTCGGCCGCCAGAGCGGCTTCGGCGGCTTCCTTGGCGGCCTTGGCTTTGGCGGCGGCTTCACGCTTGGCCTGGGCCTGACGCTCCAGGCGGGCGTTATGCGCCTCGACCAGGGCCTTGGTCTGCTCGGTCTTGCGCCGTTCGCGGTCCAAGGCCGCGATCTTGCCCTTGGCGTAATTGAAGTAATGGACCAGGGGAATGTGCGACGGACAGATATACGAGCACGAACCGCACGACACGCAATCCTGGACGCCGATCTTGGCGGCCTTGTCCAGGTGGTCGTTGCGGATAAAGCTGGCCATCTCCACCGGCACCAGACCGCAGGGGCAATAGGTGACGCAGGAGCCGCAGCGGATACAGGGGCTGGGGGCGCTCTCGTTGGTCTCGGCCTGGGTCAGCGCCAGAATGCCCGAGGTGCCCTTGACCACGGCCACGTCCAGAGACGGCAGAGGCTGACCCATCATGGGGCCGCCCGAGATGATGCGCTTGGCGTTCTTGCCGATTCCGCCGCAGAATTCCAGCAGCTCCGACACCTTGGTGCCCAGGGGCACTTCGATATTCTTGGGTTCGGTGACGGCGCCGCCGCTGACGGTGACGATGCGCGACAGCAGCGGACGGCCCAGGCGCACCGCCTGATGCACGGCGCGCGCCGTGGCGACGTTGTGGACCACTACCCCCACATCGGCGGTGAGCTTGCGGGCCGGAGTTTCGCGGCCGGTCACCGCCTGGGTCAGGTGGCGCTCGGCCCCCATGGGGTATTGCACCGGCACGGGAACGATTTCCACGTTGCCGAGGCCGGCGGAGGCGGAATTCAGGGCCGCGATGGCCTGGGGCTTGTTGTCCTCGACCGCGATGATGACTTTGGGAGCGCCCAGGGCGTGGGCCATGATGCGGGCGCCGTCCACCACTTCGCCGGCGAACTCGCGCATGACGCGGTCGTCGCAGGTGAGGTAGGGCTCGCACTCGGCGCCGTTGAGCAGCAGGATTTCCAGCTTGTGCTGGGCGCCCAGGCCGAGCTTGACCGCCGAGGGGAAGGTGGCGCCGCCCATGCCGACGATGCCGGCGGCGGCGACACGATCCTTGATCTGCTGCGAGCTGGCGGCGAAGGGGTCGGTGATGGCGGGCATCAGCTCGCCCCATTCATCCTGGCCGTCGGAATCCAGCATGATGGTGAGCTGGGGCAGGCCCGACGGATGAGGCGCCGTCATCTCGGTGATGGCGGCGATGCGGCCCGAGGTGGGGGCGTGCACCGGTGCCGAGATGGCACCCTGGCCCTTGGCCAGCACTTGGCCCTTCTTGACCAGATCGCCCACATCGACGGTGGTGCTGGCCGGCGCGCCCATATGCTGCTGCAAGGGCAGATAAAGGGTCTTGGGCAAGGGCAGGGCGACGATGGCTTTCTCGCTCGTCAGCTCCTTGCGGTATTCAGGGTGGATGCCGCCCAGAATGGGAAACAGCTTCATGGACCGTCTCTCCTCAATGGTGGGCTGATTCGCCGGGCTTTTGCCAATGCCAGGCGGAAATGGTCATGGGAATGGGGCGCATCTCGATGGCCTCGGTGGGGCAGATCTTGAAGCATTTGCCGCAGGCGTGGCATGCGTCCGAAATGACCGTATGCATCTGCTTGGGAGCGCCGACGATGGCGTCGGACCCGCATTCACCGATGCAGCGCAGGCAGCCGATGCACAGATCCTCGTTGATGAAGGCCACTTCCGGCCCTTTTTCCTCGTGCCCGTCCAGGTCGGCATGCACGCCCAGCTTCTTGGCCAGGGCCTCGATGGTGGCGGCGCCGCCGGGGGCGCACAAGGTCACCGGCGTATCGCCCTTGGCCAGGGCGGCGGCGTATTGGGCGCAGCCGACGAAGCCGCACTGGCCGCATTGCGAACCGGGCAGGAGGTTCTGAAGCTCCTCCTCGATGGGATTGGTGGGCACGGCCAGCAACTTGGCCGCGGTCCCCAGGACGGCACCCAGGGTCACACCCATCACCGCCAGACTTCCGACATCCAACAACATGGTGGTGATCTCCTAATTGGTGCTCATGCCGGAAAAGCCCATGAAGGCCAGGGCCAGCAGGCTGGCGGTGATGAAGCCGATGGGCGGGCCGGCGAACAGGCGCGGCACCGCGGCCAGGGCCAGACGCTCGCGCAGGCCGGCGAACAGCACCATCACCAGCG
>JACQAD010000039.1 GCA_016195125.1 Magnetospirillum sp. | reverse complement strand
GTCTGGCCGCCGAACTGCCCGCCTTCCTGTGGGCCAACGAGCTGCCGGTCAACAGCACCAGCCAATACGCCCAGTATTGCGTCTTCCGCCTTGCCGCCGAGCAGGGCATCACCGTCCTGCTGGACGGACAGGGTGCCGACGAGCTGCTGGGCGGCTACGAGCAGTATTTCGGCCCCTATCTCGCCGCCGGCATGGGCGCGGAAGAAGGAGCCATCCGCGCCCGCTATCCCCAGGCGCTCGACAGCGGCGCCACCGGGTTGAAGCGCCGCCTGCCGCCGGGCGTCAAGCGCCTGCTGGCCAGGATCAGCGGCAGGGGCAGCGACCCCGCCCTGGGTCTGGCCCCCGGCCTGTTCGACGGCGCACAAGGACTATCCCCGCCCGAGGGCTTCGATCCCCTGCACGGCGCCCTGTTCAGGGATTCCTTCCAGGGGCATCTGCCCACCTTGCTGCGCTATGGCGACCGCAATTCCATGGCCCATTCCCGCGAGGTGCGCCTGCCCTTCTGCGATCATCGTCTGGCCGAGCTGGCCTTCTCGCTGCCGCCGTCGTTGCTGATGGGCGGTGCCCAGACCAAGCGCCTGCTCCGCGAATCCATGCGGGGCATCCTGCCCGAGCCCATCCGCACCCGCTGGAACAAGCAGGGCTTCCTGCCGCCCCAGGATCTGTGGCTGCAAGGCGGGCTGGGGCGGCTGGCCGAGGAGATCATCCAAAGCCCCGACTTCGCCGGACGCGGCCTGTGGAACGTGGGCTGGTGGCGGGCGGTGCTCGGGCGCTTCCAGGCGGGGGAGACGGCGCTGGCCTGGACCTTGTGGCGGCCGCTGGTGACCGAATCCTGGCTGACTCACGTCTTGGCGCGGCTGGAGTCTATGCCCCGGCTGCCGGTCCGGGAATGATCCGCCGCGCCAGGGCGAAGCCGGCGAGAAGGGCCAGGGCCACCCAGATCAGATTGCCGGCCAGCAACGATACGTTGGATTCGGTGTGGAACAGGGGAATCACCACGGCGCCGGCCAGGGCCAGATGCTCGACAGTCAAGGGGCGTCCGGTAATCGCCCTTGTGACCAGACCCAGGACCGTGCCCGCCGCAGCCATGCAGGCCAGAGCCCCCCAGCGCCCGAAATTGATGTAGAACTCCACCAGCCAGGGGACGTTCCACGAGGTCTCGTTGTCATCGTCGTTGATCAGGTGGTAGGCGGCGGCGAAGCGGTTGCCCAGCCGCTCTTCCGGCTTGTTCGGCCACAGGAAGCGCGGGACGTTGTTGGTGACCAGATTGACCAGGGTCGATCCCTCCCAATAGGGAATCTGACTGGGGGTCTTGTCGATGACATGCTGAAGCAGCAGGCCCTGGGTCGAGCGGCGGGTCACCAGCATCAGCGACCGATAGAGCGATGCCGGCCCATCGTCGCGGCCCAAGGTGACGTCCGCCGCCGAGGTCACCCGGCGCCCTTCCAGCAGGTTGTGGACCCGTTTGATGGGCACGTAGGACAGCACCAGGATGGTGGCCAGTGCCATGATCCCCGCCAATAGCCGCCAGCGCCGCGTCACGAACAGCACGCTGGCCAGGACGAAGCACAGACTCACCGCCGGGCTGGCCAGACCGCCGCGCAGCAGCAGCGCGAATTTGGCGACAAAGGCCATGACGAAGAGGAGCGAGCCGATCCGGCCCAGCCGCCGGTTGATCATGGCGAAGAACAAGACGGTCGCTCCGGCCAGCCAGATGGGCCGCTCCATCTGCGGCAACGAGGGCAGGGCGCGCAGCATGGGAAAGAGATCGAAGGCAAAGGCGAAGGCCAGCGCCCCCCAGCCCACCGCCAATTGGGCCGAAGTGACCGAAATGTCCAGGGTGAAGGGCTGGCGCTTCGATCCGACCGCCTGGACGGCATAGAAGGCGCCAAGCAGCAACGCTTCGCCGCCCAGGGTCAGGGCGATGGTCGCGGGCGTCATGCGAACCGGCACCAGCATCTCGGCGATGAGAACGTCGCCCAGGGCCGGAAAGATCGAGAAGAAGAACAGATAGTCCAGGGCCACCAGACTGGCGAAGGGGATGGGCGACAAGGTGCCCCTGAGGTCAAGCCGCAGGCACACCGCCAGGATGGCGGCGGAGGCCAGGAAATGCACTAGGGTGGGCAGGCCGGTGGTGAGGTCGGGCACGGCTCAATTCCCCGCAGGCGGGAAGACCTGGTCGGCCAGCCATGGCCCCAAAAGAGCGGCGCCCTTGGCGTTGAAATGGCCGTCCAGGCGGAAGACCAGCCCTTCGGCCTGATGATCATGCAGCAGTGGAAAGACGTTGAGGCATTGCATGCGGTAGATCTGGCACAACGGCGCGGCCAGATGGGTCATGTAATCCTGGGGGGCGTAATCGCGGCCGTTGACCGAATAGACCCGGTAGGCCTCGTCCTCGAAAAACTGGCGCTCCACCAGCAGGGCCACCACCATGCGGCCCCCCTTGGACTCGATGCGGTCGCGCATATGGGCCAGCCAGATGAAATTGCCCTCGGGCACCCCGTCGCCGATCAGCTGGGCCACCGGCGTCTGAGCGCGCAGGCGATAATAAAGCGCCTTGGCATGGGGATAGGCCAGCCCCACCAGGGCCGAACTCTGGCTGAGGGCATCCAGAGCCGACTTCACCCCCTGGAAGGGCGGGATGACGATGCCCGACCATTTGTAGAACTTCACCCTGGCGGCGATGGCGTCCCGGTCCTCGCCGGAATTGGAGACCAGATGGCCCTCGATCACCTGCATGCTCTGGGTGGCGGGCGGCGGCGGGACGCCATCCTTCAACTCGGGCAGCGGAGTGATCAGGTCGTTCCAGCTGACCCCGACCAGCACGGTGTCCGATGGTCCCAGCATGGGGATCAGGGTATCGGCGCGGGCCTTGTACTGGTCGATATTGGTGCCGGGAATGGCATAGTTCAGAACCTGGACGGCCGCGCCGCGCCGGATGAGGCGTTCTTGCAGACGGTTGGGCCAGCTTTCCCCATCGCTGATGCCATGGCCGAAGGTCTGGCTGTCGCCCAGCACCAGCAGGCGGCGCGGCGCCTGGGCCGGCGCGGCGGGAACCACCCGGCGGCCCTGGGCATCGGAGGTCACCGCCGCATCCGTGTAATCGACGCGGTTATCCATGATGCCCTGGAAATTGGGAGTGATGCGCCAGACGCCGTCGGGACCGACCTCCATCAGGTTGACGGGCAGGCCCGGCTTGGGTGGCGGGGCAAAGGTCCAGCATGCCGCCTCCAACCCGATCAGGGCGAGCAGAATAGAGGCCAGCATCAGGGCCAGGTTTTGCAGAAACGACCTCACGCGCACACTCCGCCACGGGCGATGCTCAAGGGTGTACTGGAAAGCGGCTGGCGGCAAAAGGCCGATCTTGCCTCCCTGCGATCGTGACAGACATGCCGTTCCGAGTTAAACACCCAGCATGTCTTCCGCCGGTCCCAAGATCCTGTTCATCACCGCCAGCCGCATCGGCGATGCCGTGCTGTCCACGGGATTGCTGGCCCATCTGGTGCGCATCCATCCGGGCTGCCGCATCACCGTGGCCTGCGGCACCGCTGCCGCCGCCCTGTTCGAGGCCGCTCCCAACGTGGAGCGGGTGATCGCCATGGTCAAGCGCAAGCGCGCCGGGCATTGGCTCGATCTGTGGCGGGCGACCTGCGGCACCTTTTGGTCGCTGGTGGTGGATCTGCGCGGCTCGGTCCTGGGCTGGCTGGTGCCGACGCTTCGCCGCCGCATCATCAAATCCTCGTGGGAGCCCAAGCACCGTACCATTCATCTGGCGGCGCTGCTGGGCATCGAGGCGCAGAGGCCGGTATTGTGGACCTCGCCCGAGGCCGAGGCCGAGGCGGCGCGCCTGATCCCCGACGGCACCCCGGTCCTGGCCCTTGGCCCTACCGCCAATTGGGGCGCCAAGCAATGGCCGGCCGAGCGCTTCGCCGAATTGGCAAGGCGCCTGACCGCCTCCGACGGCATCCTGCCCGGCGCCCGGGTGGCGCTGTTCGGAGCGGCGGCCGAGCGGGAGTCCGTCCGCGCCCTCTTGGACTCCGTCCCTGATGGGCGCCTGATCGATCTGGTGGGGCGGTGCGACTTGGGCGTCGCCGCCGCCTGTCTGCGCCGGGCCAGCCTTTATATCGGTAACGATTCCGGGCTGATGCACATGGCCGCCGCCGCCGGCATTCCGACCCTGGGCCTGTTTGGGCCAAGCTCGGAGGTGTTTTATGGGCCGTGCGGCGTCAGGACGGCGTCGGTGCGCGGCCCGCGCAGTTTCGAGGATATCTGCCACGCTCCCGATTTCGACCACCGCAGCAGCGCCTGCATGATGCTCGACCTGGAGGTCGGGACGGTGGTCGAGGCGGCGGCGGCGTTGTTGCGTTCCTAGCCCTCAGCCCTCAGCCCTCAGCCCTCAGCCCTCAGCCCTCAGCCCTCAGCCCTCAGCCCTCGATGGTGCCGGCTTCGGTCGGCCCCTTGCCCGCCACCACCAGGGACAGGGCCTGGATGAACAATTCGGCCTGACGTTCGCGGGTATGGCCGGCGGCGGCGGCGAGGCTGGAGGCGGCCAGTCGCCCCCGCAGCCCGTAATCGGTGGCCAGAATCCGGGCGGCCTCGGCCAGCCCTTTGGGATCGGCGGCGGGGACGAACAGACCGGCGCGGTCGGCCTCGACGATATGGGAGGCCTCGCCCCTGGGGGCCACCAGCAGCAGCGGCAGGCCCATGCCCATGGCCTCGAACATCTTGGACGGGATGACCTCGGCGAAAGCGGGCGAGTCCTTCAAATGGATCAGGGCGACGTCGCAGAGCGACCATACCGCCGGCATGCGCTCCTTGGGCTGGGGCGGGCCGAAGACGACGTTGTCGAGGCCGCGCCGTGCCGCCTCGTCCATCAGCATCTGGCGCTCGGCCCCCGACCCCACCAGCAGGAAGCGGATCCGGGGCGCGTCGCACAGCCGCTCGGCGGCATCCAGCACGTTGATCAGGCCGTGGGCCATGCCGTGGGTGCCCACATAGCCGATGACGAATTTATCCGCGAGGCCCCATTCGGCCTCCAGTGCCGCGTCGCGGGGACGGGGCGCGTAGCGGGGCAGATCGACGCCGTTGATTACCACGGCGATCTTTCCGGGATCGATGCCGCGCCCGGTCAGGTCGGCCTTGAAGGCGCGGGTCAGCGCCACCACGGCGGCGGAACGGCGGTAAAGAAACAGCTCCAGCCTCTCCAGCCAGCGGATGAGGATACTGTCCCGCATGGCGCCGACGGCGGTGATGGAGCGCGGCCACAGATCGCCCAGCTCGAACACGAAGGGCACGCGCCGCACCGCGCCCAAGGCCCAGCCGCCGATGGCGGCGAAGAATTGCGGGCTGGTGGCGACGACGACGTCGGGCTTGGGCTCGAACAGCCCGGCGACAAAGGCCGAGATCATGAAGGAGATGAAGTCGAGGATGCGCTTGGCGAAGCCCTCGTTGGGGGCGATGTAGGTCTTGACCCGCACCACCTTGATGCCGCCCATCTCCGAGACCTGGCGCCAGTCGTTGCTCCAGCCGGCGAACAGCTTGCCGCCGGGGAAATTCGGCGCCGAGGTCAGCACCGTCACCTGATGGCCGTCGCGCACCCAATAGGCGGCGCGTTCGGAGACGCGAGTGGCGGCGGCATTGGTCTCGGGCGGGTAATTCTCGGTCAGGAACAAGATGCGCATGAAACGCCTCACCCCAGGACGATGCGTTCCCGGAAATAGGCGATGGTCTTCTCCAGGCCCTGTTCCAGGGGCACCTTGGGCTCCCAGCCGCCGAGATGGGTGCGGGCCAGGGTGATATCGGGCTGGCGCTGCATGGGGTCGTCGGCGGGCAGGGGCTTGAAGACGATCTCGGATTTGGCGCCGGTCATGGCAACGACCAGCTCGGCCAGCTGACGGATGGTCAGCTCGCGCGGGTTGCCCAGATTGATGGGGCCGGTGATCTCGTCGGGCGAGTTCATCAGGCGCACGAACCCCTCGATCAGATCGTCGACGAAGCAGAACGAGCGGGTCTGGTTGCCGTCGCCGTAAAGGGTGATGGGCTCGCCCTTCAGCGCCTGGACGATGAAATTGGACACCACCCGGCCGTCGTCGGGATGCATGCGCGGGCCATAGGTGTTGAAGATGCGCGCCACCTTGATGCGCAAGCTGTGCTGGCGCCAGTAATCGAAGAACAGGGTCTCGGCGCAGCGCTTGCCCTCGTCATAGCAGGCGCGCGGGCCGATGGGGTTGACGTTGCCCCGGTAATCCTCGGTCTGGGGATGGATCTCGGGATCGCCATAGACCTCGGAGGTGGAGGCCTGGAACACCTTGGCGTTGATGCGCTTGGCCAGGCCCAGCACGTTGATGGCGCCGTGCACCGAGGTCTTGGTGGTCTGGACCGGGTCGCGCTGGTAGTGGATGGGCGAGGCCGGGCAGGCCAGATTGAAGATCTCGTCTACTTCCACGTAAAGGGGGAAGGTGACGTCGTGGCGCATCAGCTCGAAGAAGGGATTGTCCAGCAGATGGGCGATGTTGCCCTTGGCGCCGGTGAAGAAATTATCCACGCACAGCACGTCGCAGCCGTCGGCCAGCAGCCTCTCGCACAGATGCGAGCCGAGGAAGCCCGCGCCCCCGGTGACCAGAACCCGCTTGCGATCATATTTCATGGCTGTGCCCCGCGCCTCATTGCCGTGCCTTCGTAGGATAAAGGCGGGGTGAATGCAAGCTACACCAGCCCGCCGATGCGCTCGAATTCCCTGGCGGCATGGTCCCAGCGCCACGAGCGCTGCTTGTCCAGGCAGGCCTTGTGCATACGCCGCCACAGGGCATCGTCGGTCAGGATGCGAAGGGCGGCCTCGGTGAAGCTTTCGGCACCCCTGACGCAATAGCCGGTTTCGCCCTCGATCACCCGTTCCTTCATGCAGGCGATGTCTTCCAGCACCGCCGGCACGCCCATGGCCTGGGCCTCGGCCACCGCCGAGCAGAAGGTCTCGCCGATATCGCCGCGGTAGAGCAGGGCGCGGGCCGCCTCCAGCTCGCCCACCAGCTGGGTCTTGGGGACCGGGCCGCGCAGGATGACGCCTTGGTCGGCCATGGCCGCGGCGCGTTCCAGCACCGGCCCCATGCGTCCGGCCTTGGCGGCGCCGGCGGCGCCATAGGTGGCCATGCCGGCGAAAATATGAAGTTCCGCCGCCGGAACGATCGGGCGGATGCCCCGCTCCCACAGGTCCAGCAGCCAGTCCAGCGAGCGCATGGGATTCGAGGTGAAGACCACGCGGGGCGGGGGCGCCTCCTTGCGCTCCAGCCCATGGCAGAACAGGTCGGTGAGGCCGTAGGGCACGGTGTCCCGCCCCCCCTCGAACCCCCAGCCGGGATAGGTGGAGGCGTGGCTGGCGCCCGAGAAGACGATTACCGGGCGCCGCAGCGCCAGCTTCCACTGATAGCGCCACTTCAACAGGTAGCCGGCGGGATTATGAATCCAGAAGATGGTCCGTTTCGCCTGTGGACAGAGCCGGATCAGCCTGTCGCCGCGATTGGGGATATAGAGGTCGGCACTCTCGGGAACGCCCTGGCTCAGGGGCCGCCAGGTGACGCCGCGATGCACCTTTTCGGTTTCGCACTTGTTGCAGACCAGCACCTCGTGGCCGCGCGCCGCCAGGGCGTTGGCCATCTCGATGAACGAGGTCTCGGCGCCGCCCAGGGGACGCTCCTCCAGGGTGGCGCCGTCGAAGACGATGCCGTCGTCGGTCATGACGATGCGGGCCACGGCGCTACTCCTTCTCGTATTTGGCCTTGAAGTGGGACAGCAGCGGGTAAAGCCCGGCGCAGACGGCGATGATGAAGCCGTACCCGCCTTCCTTATAGCCGCCCCGGCGGACATAGCATTTGAAGAAGCGCGAGAACAGCCGACGGACGTTGCTGGCGGTGCCGCCCCAGGTCTCGCCCCGCTCGCGCAGATCCCTGGCCCTGGCGGTGGAATAGGAATCCAGACGGCGGATCATGTCGGAAATGTTCTTGTCCACGTAGTGAAGCAGGCGGCTTTCCAGCATGGGGCCTTTCCTGCCCCGCCACACCAGCGAGGGATGGACGCGGTCGCGGCCCCAGATCTTGGCGGATTTGCGGAACAGGCCGGGATAGGCGGCCTTGCCGTAGCTGGCGCCCCAGCCATGGCGGACCAGCCGCTCGCCGATGAAATTGTCCACCGGGATCTCGTGCCAGTCGAAGGAGGTGGCGCCGATGGTCCGGCGCACTTCCTCGGCCAGGGCCGGAGGAACATGCTCGTCGGCATCCACCTCCAGAATCCACTCGGTGGCGCAGGCGGCGATGCCGGTATTGCGGCGGTCGCCCTCCAGATCCCACGAGCCCTCGATGATGCGGGCGCCGAAGGCCAGGGCGATGTCCCTGGTGCCGTCGCTGCACTTGTCCAGCACCACGACGACCTCGTCGGCGAAGCGCAGCTTGTCCAGGCAGGAGGGCAGGCGCCGTTCCTCGTTGTGGACGACCACCAGTGCGGTGAGAGTGGGAAACGTCATGCCCTTTCTCCCCGCAAACGCGGCAGCCGTCGCCCGCCTGCGTGTTTCATGGCGGTGCGGTAGGCGGCCAGGGTCTGTTCCATGCGCATGTCGAAGCGCATGGCGGTTTCGGCCAGGGCGCGGGCGGCGGCGGCGATACGGGCGGCGGCGGCGGCGTCGGTCATCACCCGGGCCATGGCATCGGCCAGCCGGGCGGGATCGGCGGGCGGTACCAGCCAGCCGGTCTTGCCGTCCTCGACGATTTCGGGCACGCCGCCCACATTGCTGGCCACCACCGGCTTGCCCACGGCGAAAGCCTGGACCGAGACGCGGGGCTGGGCCTCGGTCAAAGACGGGATCACCACCGCGTCGGCCATCTGCATATGTTCGGAGACATCGTCGCGATAGCCGGTGAACACCACCTTGCCCGCCAGATCGGGCAGTTCCGCCCGGCGATGCAATTCGGCCTCGTAGGCGGCGCATTCATCGGTCGCGGCGCCGACGACGACCAGATGAGGCCGCAAGCCCCTCTCTCCCAGCAGGGCCAAGGCCGCCAGCAGGTGGTCCTGGCCCTTGTCGGGGCGCAACATGCCGACGCAGACCCAGGTGAAGGCGTCGTCGGGAATGCTCAACTTCGAACGTAGCTGAGCGCGGATGGCGACCGGATCCTTTAGATCGAAGAAGCGTTCGTCGGCCCAGCCGCCGATGGTGGTCGAGCGTCCGGCGTCGATGATGCCGTCACGGGCGAGATCGCGGCGGGTACATTCCGCCACCGTGATGATGTGGTCGGCGCCCAACCGCCATTGCAGTCGCCGGATCATCGAGGGCTTCAGCGGCTGGTTGACGTGGCGCGAGCGCACCACCGCCGCCAGATCCAGACAGGCGGCGGCGGCCTTGGCGTCGCGGGTGACGTGGGTGTCGATGATGTCGATGCCCTTTTCCATCACCAGGCGGCGCAGCGCCCGGATGGTGGCGGGCTTCCACGGCCGGTCGAAATCGAAGGCAAGCACCGGCAAGCCCTCGGCCTCGGCCTTTTGGAAGGATTGACCGTCCGACGGCGCCGCCAGCCAGACCGGATGGCCGTGACGGACCAGCCAGCGCAGCTGTTCCAGCACGCGATGCTCCATGCCGCCCCAATTTCGTCCGGGAATGGTGTGCAGGATGCGCAAGCCCGAAGCTCCCTCAGGTCAGGATATAGCGCCGCCACCAGCGTTGCGGCGGCGGTGGCGGCAAGGTCACGGATTTCAGTCCCCGCTCGGCCAGGCCTTCCAGCAATTGGCGGAGCAGGGTGACGGTGACGGCGGTCTTGTGCTGGGCGCCGGGCCGGTCGTTGATGGGCTGGTCGTGCATCAGGATGATGCCGCCCGCCAGGCGCGGATCGGCCAAGACCCTGTCGACGTCGCGGCGGCATTCGCGCTCGATGTCCTCGACGCTGGCGCAGCGGGTCGGCGTCATATGGTCTTCCAGGCTGGGGCCCCAGTGGACGATTGCGCAGCCGGGGCGCCAGCGGTTCAGGGTGCGGTGGATGCGGGCCGAGCGCCAGCCGCCGTTATAGGGCAGGCGCACCAGATAGGGATCGGGGGTGGGGCGGTAATGGGCCAGCAGCGCCTCGCAGCGCTCCATGTCCTCCATCAGCCGCCGGGGGCTTTCCCGGTCCAGGCGCACATGGTCCCAGCCATGGGCGTAAACGGCGTGGCCGCGCCTGACGGTTTCGGCCACCAGTTCGCCGGCCAGGGCGGCGCGAAAGCCGCTCATGAAGAAGGTGGCCTTGGCATGGTGCAGGTCGAGCAGTTCCAGCATTCCCGGCATGGTTTCGGGCATGGGGGCGTCGTCGATGGTGATCGCCACCGTCGCCGGATCGGCCAATTGCCGCACTACCGGCCTCCAGGCGCCCAATGACCAGGAAATCCGCACTCGTCCCTCGTTTCTTTCGGCGGGCCGATGGCTCGGTCCGCCTGGTTGCCCTCAGTCGCCGGGCGTGTCGCTTGGCTTACGCGGCATATGCCGCGGCGGGCCTTGCCCTTGCCTCCCCACCCTCGGGTCGAGGGCGCGTCGGAATATCCCAGGAAAGCGCCGACGGAAGTATCAGGAATCGGCCTTTTCGAACAGTCCGATGATGGTGGCGTCCCAGATGTCGGGGCCATAGGCGAGGCAGCGGCGGAGCAATCCGTGCAGCATAGCCTGGGTCAGGCGGCGCAGGCCGCTGCCCCTGGTGCCGCCGATCACCCTGCGGCAGACGAAGCCGGTGGCCGCCGCCAGCTCGTTCATGCGGCCTGAGGTGATGGGGGTGATGTGGTCGAAGGTGTCGAACTGCATCTTCAACCCCCAGGGTGAGGCGCAATTGGGGCTGCGCATCACCACCTTGCCGCCGGGCTTGAGCACGCGGGCCAGGGATCGCATCAGCTCGGCCAGGACCGGCTCGGGCAGATGTTCGGCCACGTCGAACAAGACGATGCGGTCGAAGCGCGGCCCGCTCACCTGGGCCAGATAGGCCTTGCCGTCCACCAGCTGGATGTCGAAGCCGGACAGGTCGTCCAGCACCGGCGCCAGACCCAGATCGCTGTCCAGGCCGACCACGTCCTTGAACCCCCGGGCCTGGAGATAGCGCAGGAAGATGCCGGTGCCGCAGCCGATCTCCAGCACGCTCATGCTGGGATCGGCGCCGGACAGGTGCAGGAACTCGCGGTCGAACTGGGCCAGATGTTTGGTCTTGATGCGGGGCCGTTCGGTACGGGCGGCGGCGTAGACGTCGATGGCCTTGTTCATGGCGTGGCGGGCTTCCTGATGGTGGCCTGGCGGCAATGGCGTTTGAGATCCTTGGCACCGCCGCCCTCGGCCACGGTACGGGCCAGCCCGTCCCTGTCCTCGGCGATCAGGCCCGAGCTGACCTCGATACCGTAATTGAACAGCCGCGCGGTCAGCGGCGCCCCCGGTCCCACCAGGGCGACGCGGGCGGTCGAGGCGGTCATGATCACCGCCTCGGCACCGGGCAGCAATCCCTCGGCGGCCTGTTCCGGGTATTGGCCGGGACCGGGCTTGCGGTCGATGATCCTGGCGCCGGGCAGGCGTTCGGCGATTCCGGGAAAGGCGCCGATGACCACGGTGCCGGCCCCCTTGGTCCCGAAGCTTTCCAGGCCGTTGCCGCCCTCGGCCCTCATGTCGAAGCGGTTGTACCAGGCGTTGCAGGCGGCCATCCCCAACGCCTTGTCGAAGGGATTGTCCGAGTGGACCAGCCCGGCCAGATCCCTCAAGCCGGCCTCGGTGCGCTTGCCCGCCTGGGAGGTGGCGGCGCAGCCCGGAGTGCCGCGCTCCGGCGTCTGGGCCAGCCCGATGCCGGTTGGCGTCTCCACCATGGTCCAATTGAGGCCGACGACCACGCGAATCACCGGCATGTCCTCGACGCCCTGGGCCAGATCGGCATAAAGCCGTCCCGGTCCCCACCAGCGCCACAGG